>JAPLCW010000039.1 GCA_026392015.1 Candidatus Auribacterota bacterium
GAACATTGTTATCCCCCTGATTGATCAGTCCGCATTTTTCGTGCCAACTTTACGATTTCCCCTTCATTAGCATAAATAGTTATAATAACTACGCGGCGAATCAATTATGACTATGATGGCAAGAAAGAAAATTCCCGATACCGGCTCTAAAAGCCTGATTTGCATACTTTGTTTACACCTCCGAACGCCAAAAGTGCAAACTCAGGTTACAGCTCTTGTCATATAGGAATGATAAAGTCTCCCCCATGACAAAATAGAGCTATCCCTTGCATTGCCATTCATCACTGCGCGCCGCACGCCCTGCCTATCGGCAAACAGGGCAAGGAACGGGCCGACGCCATGCGGCATCGCGTGGAGCTCCCGGTTTTCCGGCAAACGGATAAGTTATATCCGGATGAATCCATCGGGCTCCGGCTTAAAGAGCAAGGATCTTCTCCAGAGAAGATCCGGAGTTATCTCCGCAGGTGGGAAAGCGCACATCGCCCGCCCACCGGCGAATGATCACCTGCTCATTTGGGGACACATACCGAAACTGGGTAACTGGTACCCCCGTAGCCATCACAGGTCGAATGACATAGCTGCGTAGAACCGGTGGGACGCCGCCAGCAACCAGTACCGACCCGAATTGGTGCACAGTCACCGTTTGAGCCCGGTTCAACAGCGCATGTATTCCCTGGGTAAAACTCCTTGCATACGTCACATCCGGTGCTATCGTTAAAGTTCAAGGATGCCTCACACGCATTCCTTAGGCCTTTGTCGGCGCACACCACATTTACTTCCTGACCACCTGCTTTCGCCCCGGTGAACCAACAGCCGTAGTCGTTAGGCGCAGGAAATTGGGTTGCTCTCCACAGTCCGCCAGCCGCCGCGCACTGGCTCAATCCCCAAGTAGGGGTTGGGGTTGGGGGTATGGTTGGGGTTATGGTTGGGGTTGGGGTTGGGGTTGGCGGTACAACTAATGTCCCCGTCTGCACTCCCCAGCTTCCCGGCTGCGTGCAGAAAAACGTCTTGCCCAACTCAACATTATCAGCGGTCACATTGCACTGGCTGAACTTACCCGCGATCGCGTCACCGATTTCCTTTGTGGTCTTCATCGTGCCGGTGGTGGGGGCTGCGCTGGGCTCCTCGAAACTACTCTGCACCGTGAGCGCCGCGCCGCTCGTCAGGTAGTCATACAGGTTCTGGAGCGTGTACATCCCGCTCCCCGCTGTTGGGGGACCGGATGGTTCAATGCTCCCGGCAATAGCCACACATGACAGGCCAACCATCAACATTAGACTCAGAGCTACTGTGATTAACTTTTTCATCTGTTTATCCACCCTTTCTTGTTTTATGCACATTTTGAATGCGGGTTCGATGAATCGAACCCCTACATCAACTGCAACATAGATCGTCGGCAAGATTCCCTCGGCCAAGCTCGCGACAAGCAGAATACGCTTCTTGCAAGGCGAGAGGGAATAACGGAGTAGTGTTTCAACAAGGCGGGGCGCGGATGAGAGAAAGTGTGGCGAGACTGCTTATATAAACCGACGTATCGCAACACCGGATGTGCGCACTGGAATCATCTCTTCTCTGCTTGAGCGAACAAACTGTCCAGGCATCCTTGTTGTATCTCTCGTGATTGGGCTTCAGGCCTGAAACAGGTACAGAGCCGTTGCTCATTGCAGAATTATCAGGGCCATCAGCTAATCTGCGCCCT
>JAPLCW010000197.1 GCA_026392015.1 Candidatus Auribacterota bacterium
AGGGCGCAGATTAGCTGATGGCCCTGATAATTCTGCAATGAGCAACGGCTCTGTACCTGTTTCAGGCCTGAAGCCCAATCACGAGAGATACAACAAGGATGCCTGGACAGTTTGTTCGCTCAAGCAGAGAAGAGATGATTCATGTGCGCACATCCGGTGTTACGATACGCCGGTTCATATAGGCGGTCTCGCCAAACTTTCTCCCATCCGCGCTCCTCCGGTGATTGATTAACCCTCTGGTTATTGCGAGTCCTCCTGTTCATCCAGCCGGGAGGATGTGGCGTGGCAATCTCACCTTTTTCAATTTCAAGATAAATCAAGAAAGGATTGGTATTAAAATGAAAAAATTAATCACAGCGGCTCTGAGCCTGTTATTCGTGATATGCATGTCTTATACGGCCATTGCCGGGAGTCTTGACTCTCCTGGCGCCCCGTCAGCGGGGAGCGGGATGTACACGCTCCAGAACCTGTACGACTTCCTGACGAGCGGCACGGCGCTCACGGTTCAGACCAGTTTCCAGGAGCCCACGTCAGGCCCCGGCTCCACGATGAAGAGCACAAAGGAGATCGGTGATGATGTCGCATCGCTGTTTGGCCAGTGCCCCGCCACGGCTGCTGATGTGAAGTCTGGAGTCAAGTTCTTCTCAACGGTGCCGGGAAGCTGGGGTGTCCAGACAGGGACATTCGTTGTACCGACACCAACGGCTTCGCCAACACCAATTTATGCATCCTGCAAAGCCATTAAAACGGCCAATCCGACTGCAAGCGATGGAGTCTATACCATTGACCCAGATGGTTCGGGCGGGAATGCTGCCTTCTCGGCCTACTGCGACATGACCAGCGATGGGGGAGGGTGGACCCTAATCTTGAAAACGTCGGCTGCCAATACTTCGGAGCTTGCATATAACACCGATTATTGGGCAACGACTGCTACTCTTGGTTCAACGGAACCTACAGTTGGTGTAGGATCCGAGAAATATATAGCGTATAACGTAGTGCCATTTAGTTCACTGAGAGGATGCGTAAACAGCGCAACTTCGAATTGCATCATCCATACATTCACCCCCGATCGTGCATCCGCGTTATCCGTCTTCGGATGCACGACATCGCCACCAAAGAACGGTGCACCCCCCTGTAATGTTGAAAGCACGCAGGAGACTAGTTCAGACTGGGGTACAGCGCTTGGGGCCTCGCTCAACTGCAGCCTCAACATGAGATGCGGCTTCAACGTAGATAGCCAGATCGGTGGAGCATCGTCGTTCGCCCGATGGGGGTGTGCGACACATAATCCTGGGCTATGCCAGGGTTGTATCGGATTTGGATGCCAAGGGAATACAATGGCGGGGTGCGGAAGAGGGAGTGACGGCGGCGGCGGAAATACAGACCCCCACGTGTATAAAGACGGTTGGCTCTGGGTACGATAGAGTCAAGACATGTGGGCGAGTCATATCCTGCTCGCTAATCTGGCCGCTGCTGGCAGGGAGTGTGGCGGTCGCATTGCTCCCTGCCACCGGCGGAGATAACTCCGGATCTTTGTGTAGGAAGATCCTTGCTCTTTAAGCCGGAATAAGTTCAATATTCATCCGACAAGTTGATTAGGATGAAATCCCGATGGATTATTCTGGGTATAAAAGAATCAGGGTCACACCCTAAATAATAAGTATGGAAGGGAGAGTTGATGTTTAGTAAAGTGAGAGAATGAGCTTTAACTTATTATTTGGGGTGTGACCCTGATGACATATGTCTACCGATAAGCAGGGCGGGCGGCGGGTAGGGATGAATGGCTTCGCAGGTGATATTTCTATTTTGTCATGTGGGGGAAATTATTATTCTGATATGACAAGTGTTGCATACAGAGTTTACATTTTTAGCGCTCAGAGGTGTAAACAAAGTATGCAATTCTGGCTTCTGGGGCATCTATCGGGAATTTTCTTTCTTGCCATCATTGTCCTAATTGCTTCGCCGCGTAGTTATTACAACTATTTATGATAATGAAG
>JAPLCW010000123.1 GCA_026392015.1 Candidatus Auribacterota bacterium
ATTCCTGCCCCCGTTTTCACGAGGGTAAACTCCAGCAGGAATCCAGGTTTCATAATGGATCCCCGCTCGAGTTTACACTGAGCGCAGTCGAAGTGCCGGGATGACAAGCGAAATGGATACCACCCATAAGTGACCCCTTACTTTGTTACTCTCAATTTCATTTTTTTATGCTATAATAAGTCGCAAAATTGAAAACATCCTGCTTGCGCTCCAATAGTCCTTTTAATAAGCTGCTTTCGATCCTTCTTTTCGTGGCGGCCTGCTCTCTCTTTGCCTGGGCACATACAACCTTTGACCTCTACAGATGGTATATCGCAGTACTTTCGTACGGCCTGAGCGCCTTGCTGCTCATCATCAGGGAATGCGTATGTTATAGCCCGCCGCGTATGGAGATAAGGCGCCGCGGGGTGGAAATTGGGGCGCTGCTTGCCGTCATCATTACCGCTTCCATTCTCAGGATGAGCTATATTTATACCGTCAGGCTGGGTATATCAGATATGTTAATTGGGCAAATTCTCTGGTTCGCAGACACTCTCCTCAAGCAAGGCTTTCGGTACCTACCCATGTGGGGACACAACAGTACGGGGCATGCCTACGTATTAGCCGGAATATGGAAGGTGTTTGATCATGATTTCTCCTCGTTCCGTATCTTTATGGGTCTTCTGGGCGTCCTGAGCGCGGGTGTCATGTTCTGGTGGCTGAAGAGGTTGTTCGGGATACGCGAGGCGTTGCTGGGCGGCATCATCCTGGCAGGTTCCCCTTTTCATCAGTGCCTTACCCGCTCCGGCTGGAATATCATCTACGTGCCTCTTTTTACGATGCTGTTTTTTGGCGTGCTTTTCATAATGTTTCAGTCGAAAAGAAAGATTACCCTTGCGATCCTCGCAAGCTTCATCTTTGTGCTTGCCATGCACTTATACTGGATATTTGCACTGGAACTGCCGGCGGCGGTGATCTTTATTATTTATTGCAGTGTCACCGAACGGGGTTTTCTGAAACAAAACATTCGAGCACTATCGGTGATGGCGGTCTTGACAGCCGTTCTCATGGTTCCCTATGTGAGTTATTTTACACATGATGCTGGGAATCGGACCGCGCATATGAAGGAGATGGTAATAAAAAGGGAAAAGGGCACTGTTACTCAAATATTTGTGGAAAACCTCCGAAGATGTTTTACCGTCTATACGACTTCTCCCTACGTCCGCAACAAGCAGACAACCACACCTGTAGCAAGCAAGGCTGTTCTCATAGCCGGAGGTATCGGCTTTTTCCTCTGTCTCTCCAAATTCAGGCGTTCCAGGGCTCACGCCATGCTTGTGATACTCTTTCTCACCGAACTCGCGGGCGTCTGCCTGACCTCCGCGCGTTTTTGGTACATCTTTTATCTCTTGCTCTTCTGGCTTTCGTTCGCAGCCATAGCCGCAGCGGAAGCATGGAAGATGCTGGAGGACTATTTTTCATCAAAGACATGGAAGGTAAGTGTGTGTCTCCTGTTTCTTACATTGATTGCTGCTTCCGCAGTCACCGATTACCGGTATTATTTCGAAAAATTCATTTACCTCGATGCTTTCAGCGTTACTGTGGGGCCGTCGAGCAAAGACGCTCTTGGCGCATATATTCTCGATGATATAAAGTCCGCTATTAAAGATTTTGATGTGTATCTTCCCAAGGAGGAACGTGAAAAGGATTTCGGCGTTGCGATCTTCGTAATCGGTGAGAAGATGCGTAATTACAGCTTCATTCAGTCTACAAAAACGATGGCAATCAATAGCATCTTCTTCCCGGGGCCTCCGTCTGGAAAGAGCAAAGGCGTTATGGTGTATCTCCCCGTGGCTAACTTTTGGACGGATGTGGTTATCCCGCGCCTCAAGGCGCTGTACCCGAATATGCAGGTTATCAATATCATGCCTCCCGAGCCATGGGTCCCCAATGATAAACCGATGCTCTTGAAACTCATGATTCCGCCTGAAAACCTTCTCTCCCGCAGGGGACTGAAGACGGAAAAAAGCGAGACAGGTGGATGGTCGGCACAAGGCTATTTCCTGGCGGAGCAAGCCGGATACTACTCCTTCGAATGCGGTGAGGGATGCAAGGTCGAGGTGGGGGGAGCGGCGGCGGATACGCCGGTCCTCCTGGCGGAGGGTGTCGTGGCGATAAAGGTCCAAAGCAATGGGCCGGCCGAATCCAAATTACGCATTTTCCTAAAGGGCGCGGGCGATCATAAAAAAGAAATAAGCGGGAACCTCTTCAATGCTCCTCCATCCGCCGAGGGATTGATAGTTCCGTGCGTGTCACGAAGCGCGGTGCCTGGCGGGTTCGCCTTTATCGCGCAGACCACATATGACCTTGGAAAAGCCGGCCTGGGGCAGCTTCAGGGTGCCATCATCAGGGCTGATGGGACAATTTATTGCATAAGTGGCGATGGAGCATTTAAAGAGCTTAATACCGCCTTTTCCCCCAAAAGAAACTTTACTCTTAAGGAGAAAGGCACGTACCGCCTGGCGGCGTCCAGTTCGGGCCGGGTATTGGCCTACATCAAAGGGAGTAAAACCGTGTACTCCTTGGAGGATAAGGGTCCCATTCCGGTGACTCTGGAGGGATCGAAAGAAATAGAGGTGTTGGACTTCGGAAAGGATAATAGTCTTTTCGTTCTTTCAAAAGGTAAGATTCTCGTCTATGAAGATGGTAAATGGGGGAAAATTCTCCATGAGCGTGAGATATCCTCGCTTTTTCACGATACACCCGCCCTGAAACCTTACAGTATGGCCGCGGGCAAGAGCGGTGAGGTTGCCATACTCGATGCCGAGAGACAGGAGCTTGTTGTTTTCAGCCTTGATGGGAAAGTCACGGGCCGTGTGGCCGTTCCTCATCTATGGACGGAATCATTCGTCAGGGATGACCCTGATGGCAACTGGTACATTTTCATACTTCCCAGGGTCGGCTGTATGACTCCTGGCGACAGTATTTACGATAGCAGCCTCAGACCGGTTCTTAATCCAAAGTATGGATGGGAAAAATCGCTTTTCTGGGCATCGGAACGCGGAGATAAACAATCATTCGGAAATAGCCGCTCCTTTCGTTTTCTCATCAACGGCGATGTTTCCTTCATGAGAGACAACGCCATCCATTACATGCACCGGACCCCGATTACCGCGGTGGGGGGAAGCGAAGCGGGAAAAAGCAGCCCGGCAAAATGACACGGGCTCACGCGGGCCCCATCTACCCTCTCCTTATTCAAGAGGGGAGAGGATAAAGGTGAAGGGGTCAGAAGAAAAAACGCAGATAAGTCCTTGCCCAGTCAACAACCTCACCACGAGCGTGACGATTCCATGATCGCGTCGCACACGCGCGATTGCATATCGACTGTCATGCTATTGAAAAAGGGGAGCCGCAACAAACGGTCGCTCACATCCTCCGTGACCGGGCACTGGCCCTTCACGCCGCCGAATTTCCCACCCATATCTGAAAGATGAAGCGGCAAATAATGAAAAACGCTATGTATATTCTTTCCTTTCAGATATTCGATTAATCTTTGTCGATGCTCCAGAGAGGGCATGATCAGGTAAAACATATGGTATGTCTGCTCACAGTGCGAGGGAACGATAGGAAGCCGCACGCCGCGCTCATGCGCCCAGTCATGAAGATGCTCGTTGTAATACTCCCAGATTCTTCGCCGCGTTGATTGTATCTTCTCCCTGGCTTCCAACTGTGCGAACAGGAATGCCGCCAGGATATCAGAGGGAAGATAGCTTGAGCCTATATCCACCCACGTATACTTATCCACCTGCCCTCGAAAAAATCTGCTGCGGTTAGTGCCTTTCTCCCGGATTATCTCGGCGCGCTCAACGTACTGAGGATCGTTGATGATCAGGGCGCCGCCTTCCCCGCAACTGAAGTTCTTTGTCTCGTGAAAACTCTGCGCAGCCATGCAGCCGAATGTTCCCAGGTACTTTCCCCTGTATTTCCCGAAAAGGCCGTGTGCATTATCCTCGATCACGGGAATGTGTCCTCCCATGGACAGTCTCATGACGGAGTCCATCTCGCACCCCACCCCTGCATAGTGCACCAGTACAATAGCTTTGGTGCGGGGAGTGATGAGCTGCTCGATCTGTTTTTCATCCATGTTGAGCGTATCGGGACGAATGTCGGTGAAAACGGGGCGCGCGCCGCGCAATACAAAGGCATTAATCGTGGATACAAAAGTGAACGAGGGTACAATTACTTCGTCGCCAGGCTTGATCTCCAATAGAAGCGCTGCCATCTCAAGCGCGTGGGTGCATGAAGTGGTGAGCAATACCCTGGGAACTTGGAGCTCTTGCTCCAGCAGGATGTGGCACCTCTTGGTGAATTCACCATCTCCGGAGATATGGTTGCCTTGAACGGCTTGCGAAATATAGGCCATTTCGTTTCCGGCGATGCAGGGATGATTGAAAGGGATTTTGGTCGGTATAGCATTCGTGCTCATCTCACATAGCCTAATTTTATAATCGGGTTGTGGAACTGATATACTGGCGTAGTGTCTCAGAAATAGTGAGCCTTAATTTGTCATTGCGAGCGAAAGCGAAGCAATCCGACCCGAAGGATTGTCCCGAGCGAAGCGAGGGATCTAAGATAGATCGCCACGCCCCGAATATTTCGGGGCTCGCGACGCTTCGCGGATTACTTCGTCGCTACGCTCCTCGCAATGACATGAATTATGCATTGTAATTATGAAACACTACACTAGATGATCGAGAGCCACCTCTACGGCAATCTTATAGTCGATTATTGTTGGAGTTTTTTAATAAACGCTGCGGGATTTCCGGCAACGACACTGAAGTCCTCGGTGTCTCTGGTGACCACCGAACCCATGCCGACGATGGAGTACTTCCCAATGGAGATATCCTCCCTGATGGAGCAGTTCAGTCCGATATGCGCGCCTTCCCCCACATTGACTCTCGCTCCTATCACCGCATGTGCCGCCACCGTGCAAAAATCCCCGAGTCTCGAGTCGTGGCCGACGAGCGCGGCGCTGTATACATGAACGAAATTTCCTATGACTGGTCCGAATGATGTTGCCGCAAAGGGGCAGATAACAACCCCATGTCCTATTTTTGTCTCCGGATTTATATATGCCATCGGATGAATCGCTGTTGCGTTTGCTTCCAGTGGAATAGCATAGCCCTGGAATTTCTTCACTCTTTCCTGTTTGTCCTTCGCGTTAAAATGAAGGGCGTAGTGTATGTAATATCCCCTGCGCACAAAATCCGCCGTTTCCTCACTTTTCCCCAACACCTTGTATCTGCCGAAGTAATCGCCGACTTCCACTATGTCGTTCAGATATCCCTCGATCTGCCAGATTTCCTTCGCCTTATTCACTTCTTCAAAAACCGTCATGGCAATCTGACCGCTGCCCTGTCCGCCGATAATGATCAATCGCTTCTTCATTTCAGGATCTCGCGGATGGAATACTGTTTTATCCTTGAGGATTCTCTCAACATTCGGGAAATATATTCGCCCATGATAAATAACGCAATCAACACGATGGCGTTGTTAAAAGACAGCAGCACAATGATGGTCGTCCAGCCAAGAGGCGCCTTTCCCGATAAGAATTCTCGCAGCATGGCCGCGCCGCCAATGAAGAATAAGAATATCGATATAATTAGCCCAAAGATGCCCACCAATCTCAAAGGAAGGGAAGAATAGTTTATGAGAAGATTGAAGGACAGGCTTATTAATTTCCTAAGGCTATAACTGGATTTTCCATGCACTCTCGGCTCGTGTGCGACTTCTACGTTCGCAACATAATTTGAAACGGTTAAAATCATTCCCGAAATGTAAGGGAAAGGGGTTTTGATCGTTTTGATTTCATCAACTATTGCCTTTTTTATAATCCTGAAGCTTGAAAATCTGAGGGAGCTGTCCTTGAGGAAAAGCATATGGTTAAGCTTTCGTATAATATAACTTGCCACATTCCTCGTTACACTATGCTGTTTCGTTGCGTAAGTTCCGAACACCGCATCATACCCTTCCAGGATCTTCCGATATAATTTTGGTATGTCTTCAGGCGGATTCTGCAAATCGTCATCAATAGTGATTACATACGCGCCACTGCAATAATTGAAGCCGCACATCAGGGCGTTCTGCTGGCCGTAGTTCTTCGTCAGGCTGATTACGCTTGCCTCCTCATGTGTCTCGGTAAGATGTTTCAATACCTTGTAGCTTCCGTCGTGACTGCAATCATTCACGAATATAACTTCAAATGTTTTATTCATTGTGCTGAACACGGATTTCAGCCTTTCGAACAGTTCGGCGAGAGCTCCCTCGCTGTTATACACAGGTACTACAACGGAGAAGTCTTTTGCTTTTATATCATTCATCTTTTCAGTCTCGATACTTTTCGCGGATCAAAAGGTTCTGCCCGGCCATCCGCCTCTTCCATCACGAATCTACTGTGCCACGTCAGCAGCTTTGCGTTTGACGAGAATGTCCCTCGCGATTATATCTTTCGCCATTTGTATTATGGGAGGGCCCACAAATTTTCCGTTCATGATCGCGACGCCTTTATTTTGTTTTTCAGCCTCTTCCGCCAACCTCAGCATCTCGTACGCATCCGCGACTTCCTTCTCGCTCGGGGTAAAATATTTATGCGCTATTTCGATCTCTTTTGGATGAAGGATCAGCATCCCTTCAAAGCCCAATAACCTTGCGAGCGTGACATTCTCTTCAAGGTCCTTCAGGTCGTGGACATGGATATGTACGGTGTCTATCGGAATAACGCCCGTCGCCCTGGCCGCCATCGCGATCATTGCCCTGGGGGCGAACAGGCTTTTCCCCCCGGCATCATGAATGCCCCCGAGGTGGCTTATAAAATCCTCGCAACCGTACGCGATCGCAATCACCCTCTCCGATGCCAGGCATATCTGCTGGGCATTGAGAACAGCCGCGGGTGTTTCTATGAGGGGGACAATTTTAAATTTCCCGGGCGGAAATCCCTTTTCCGCCTCCAGGGTTTCCAGCAGTTTGTCGAAGAAGTATATATCCTGGCCCGTAAACGCCTTGGGATATACAAAGCCTGTAATCCCTTCGATCATCAACGCAGTGACATCCTTCAGCAGAAATCCGCTCTCCCTGTCGTTAATTCGTGGGAACAGGACGTGATTTTTAAATAAGCCGGCGCTGACTTTTTCTATGATTTTTTCTCTCGCGAGCTGTTTATTTGAGGCCGGCATAACGGAATCTTCCACATCGAGAATCAGCGCATCCGCGTTTGATCTGGAAGCGCTTACCAGCAAACGCTCGTTATGACCCGGTACAAACATCATGCTTCGCAGCAGGTATTTATCTCTCTTCACCGGCGCTCCCCCTTTTTGGGATGAGTACGTGTCTTCTGAGCGTTAATATCCGTTCTCCATTCTGGTTGAAAGCCCTTGTTTCGACATACACCACGCCGCGGTCGGGTTTGGTCTTTGATTCCCTCACATCGAGGATCTCGGTTTCGGCATATATAGTGTCACCGATGAATACCGGGCCGTCATGTGTAATTTTCTCATAGTCGAGATTGGCGATCGCCTTCCCGCTTATATCGGACACCGTCATGCCTATCACCACGCTGATGACCAATGGCCCGCATACCAGTATCTGGCCGTGCTGCTGTTTCGCGCAGTAATTTCTATCCAGGTGGAGGGGATGGTGGTTCATTGACAGGAGCGAAAACAGGTTGTTATCACTTTCCGTGATGGTCTTGCCGGGCCAGTGCTTGTAGATGTCACCCCCCTTGAATTCATCGAGGTACCGGCCGAATTGTTCCCTCATATCATATTTCACGGCAACCTCCCTTGTCAGGATTGGGTTTCGCACAGTTACCAGATATATATCAAGGGCCGAGGGCCATAATAGCAAAATATTGACCGCATGTACAAAATTGTTCGCTGCTCCCCGATTAATATTCTCACAATCCTTTGCAATTGTGAGCGTTATAACCGGAGAGTGCCGGCCTTGCCAAGCGAATAGGAACGGTGTATAATGTTTCTTCTAAACGCTGGGCAAAATGTGCGGAAATCTGGGCGCGTGACGGAGTTTTGCGGCCTATCTTCCTCTCCCGCTTTCTGCGGGAGAAGGTGGTGTGTACTGCTCGGATGGCTTGCTCTAGTGTAACTGCTTGAACAAATGGGCACTATGAACCTGAGACGCATTCTACAAGTTCAACTCGTCGTAATCGCGTACGGCCTCTGGTCAATGCTTCCCGACAAGCTACACATGGAGATAACCGTACGTGGGGATTCGTTCACCGTCCGGATGAATGACAGACAGATTGAGAATAATATAATACCGGGTCACCCCGGTGGAAGGGTAGGTTTCAATCTCACCGACATAGATTCGGCCCAAAAAGTCCATTTCTACAACCCCATCCGTCCGCAGGGATGGAGGGACCTTGTTGTCACGGATCTCGCGACGGGGAAAATAGTCGCGACGGACAGCGATCTGAAGAGGGAGATACTGCAACACAAGAATGATCAGTGGTTTGTGAGCTACAATGGCATCTTTACCACGCGCCAGGGCGCCACCCTCTATGTGGGGAACACACAATGGAAGGATTACACGCTCGCCGTAGACTTTATGAACCCCTATTCGGGGGAGATACTCGTCCGCATTCCCGATAAGGGCAGGGGGGCGGTTTTTTCGATACGGCCATTCAATAACGATATGGGGTGGGAGGGGGTTCCCGGCGCGGGAGCGGTACTCCCCATTCCCACGCTCCTTGTCACCAAGCAGGTTGTCGCGAGACTCTTCCTGGTATATCTTATCGCTCTGGCGATAATCCTGGGGATGTGGGCGATCACCATTCCGGTCTTCTTCCTGTGCGCTCTGATCGATCTCTGCAAACTCGGCCCGATACTCTCCTGGCCTCTCAAGATCGCAGGTCGCCCGCGCGCGGCGAGTTTCGGGAGGGGCTGCGGAATTCTGATCATCACGCTGTGCGCGGCGCTTTTTCTCATTCTCGCCCTCTGGATCATGGTCGATTGCCATGAGAAGATTCCGCACATCCAGGACTCCTCCGTCTATCTCTTTCAGGCGAAGATGCACGCCGATGGCATGTTCTTTCTCCCGCCGCCCTCATTCATCGATTCCGTCAATTTCGAGTTCATGGTAAACAGAGACGGGAAATGGTATGGAAAGTATCCGCCGGGCCATCCGTTTGTGCTGACATTGGGGATACTCGCGGATCGGGCGTATTCGCTGTACGCCAGTAGCGGGACATACGTACGAACCCCGCCCGCGATCGACCTCCCCGGCGGCAGATGGCTGCGGATGCCGCTTCAGGAACTCGCGTTTCTCCAAAGCCTGCGCAAGGTTGCGCAACCGGATGGCTATATCCCCGAGATGCCCTGGATCGAGCCGCCCCTCCTTGGCGTATTCAGTTTATTGCTTCTTGTCGTGTTTGCGAGAAAGTTGTTCTCATTTCCTGTCGCGGTGTTGAGCTCCATTTTCGCGGTCGCCTCGCCATTCTTTGTCTTCCTCGCAGCGTCTTTCATGAGTCATATCACGTGCCTTCTCGCGCTATTGATATTCTTCTATCTCCTGTTGCGGATGGAAGAGGGGGGGCGAAAATCGTTCGCCTTCTGGGCGGGGTGTGCGCTCGGCTGGGCCTTTCTCACAAGGCCGCTCTCGGCGGTGGCTGTCGCGGTGCCCTGGATTGCCTGGCAGGCGACGCGCATTTTCCGCAAGGGGCGCCGGTGGGAGTGCGTGAAGCGGTTGATCGTGATCGGCATCGGTGTTGCGATTCCCTGCGGCTTCCAGTTGTGGTACAACTACCACCTCACCGGCGATCCGTGGCTGCCGCCATTTGTCGCAAGCAACATGTTCGATAAGATCGGGTTTGGAGAACACATTGCCAGTGGCCACACCTTCGCACGGGGGATGACTATTCTGGAGAACACGCTCTTCTACCTGTTCGATAATCTTTTCGGGTGGCCCCATTACTTCACGCTTGTTTTCATTATGATCCCCTTTGTTGTGGCGAGCGAAGACAAGAGGGACTGGCTCCTCCTGGCCAGTGGGGTGGGGATTTCCGTGGCGTATATCTGCTATTTTGCGCGCATACGTGAACACTTCGGGCCCCGCTACTGGTTTGAGGCGATGCCCGTGTACATCATCTTATCGGCGAGGGGGATTGTGACCGCGTCGGAGAGTTGCGGCGCTCTCGCGGTCCGGCTTGCGAGGGCGTTCAGGAGGCCTCGCTATGTTGCGTTCTGGCCACAACTGCTCCCGACCGCGGCGCTCTTGCTCTTCGCCGCGTGGCTTGTGAAGGGGAACGTGAAAGACTATTTCCCCCGTCAATTAAGAGAACACCATTGCTACAACGATATAGATGCCAGGATACCCGAGATGGCGAGGAAGCAGAATGTGCACAATGCGATTGTCTTTGTGAAAGTCGACGGACCATGGCAGAATTACGGTTCGGTCTTCGCGCTGAATAGCCCGCTTTTTGACACCGATATAGTTTATGCGAAAGACCTTGGCCGTGAGAAGAATCGGAATATGGCAAAGCTGTTTCCGGGGAGAGATTGTTATCTCGCCGACTTTCAGAGGAAGGAATTGCGCGCGATGAGGGAACCGGTCTCCGCTCCCCCCACCGCGAAGACAACGGAGGTAACCGATGACGAAACCAGAAACGAAGAGCCCTGATGCCGCGGGGGCGGGCGGAATTGAACTCTCCTGCGTGATGCCCTGCCTGAACGAGGAGGAGACAGTCGCGGTGTGCGTGAAGAAGGCACTCGAGACCATACGGCGGCTGGGCATTTCCGGGGAGGTAGTCGTCTCCGATAACGGATCCACAGATTGTTCAGTGGAGATCGCGCGCTCCCTCGGCGCCCGGGTGGTGATTCAGCCGAAAAAAGGGTACGGCAACGCCTATATGAAGGGTATCTCTGAGGCCCGCGGAAAATATATCGTCATGGCCGATTCCGATGATTCCTACGACTGGACGGACCTGGAAAGGTTTCTTGCTCCGCTGCGTGAGGGGTACGACATGGTGATGGGGAGCAGGCTCAAGGGGGAGATCAAGCCCGGGGCGATGCCGTGGCTGCACCGCTATATCGGGAATCCGGTCCTTTCGGGGTTGGTGCGGATATTTTTCAGGACGCGCATTTCCGATTCCCACTGCGGCATGAGGTCGTTCACAAAAACCGCATATGAGAGAATGGGTTTGCAGACCGCGGGCATGGAGTTCGCGTCCGAAATGGTCATCAAGGCGTGTATGCTCGGCCTGAAGATCGCCGAGATCCCCGTCACTCTCTATCCGGATGGCCGCACGGGGAGGCCCCACCTTCGTTCCTTCAGGGATGGATGGCGCCACCTGCGGTTCATGCTCATGTTCGCCCCCACGTGGCTCTACTTTATTCCTGGCTTCTCGCTCATGGGCGTGGGGTTCGTAATTCTCTGCGCGCTCCTCCCCGGTCCCCTTACGATCGGCAACTGGTTCTTCGATATCCACTTCATGATGCTGGGAAGCCTGATGGCCATCCTGGGATACCAGATCGTCACCCTCGGATTCTATGCGCGGGTATATCTCTACACCCAGCACTTTGAGTATCGGGATGAGTTTCTTGAAAAGGGATTTCGCCACTTCAACCTCGAGAGGGGGATCGCGGTGGGGATGCTTATATTCGGCGCAGGTTTTCTTGTGCTTGCGTACATTCTGATAAAATGGATCTCGCGCAACTACGGTCCGCTCTATGAGTCGCGAGCTGCTCTTTTCGGGATGACCCTCGTGGTGATCGGGGCGCAAACGATATTCTCCTCCTTTTTCCTCAGCATGCTGGGCATCAGGGAAAGCGGAATGATCGAACGAGGTGCTGCGTCTCACAAGGGGAATGGAAGGCGGCAGTAGCCCCCTTCCCCATGGCGGCCGTTGGCGGCGACAGTAGTTATCTTTGATACACATTAAAGCTTTAACGAGTGTCACAGATAAACACAGATGACTACGGATGAACACAGATGGATGGTTGCCTGGAGGCGGCCGTCAAGTCTATCTGTGTTAATCTGTGCCTTATCTGTGTTCATCTGTGATATGCATTGAGTCGGCACAACAAAGAAGTACGGATTTCAAAGCAGGAATTCTTGCTGAGCTGGCGATAAATCCCGCGTGACTGGTGCAGGGAGAAAATATTCGCGCGATCCCGGGTTTCGCCGTTGCGCGGTGGAGTATGGAGGCAGCGTATGGGTTTCGAAATAGAATTTGTGTACACGTGGCTGCAGTTTATAGGGGAGTGGACCTATCGGTTCTGCGCATCTCACCAGGAGGGATTGGCGTGGGGCATCGGGTCTCTCACGCTCGTGCTCCTGGCGTTGTGCGCGATAAGGTCGCGCAGGTTTTTCAACCCCGCCATGTGGATTCTGTTGGGGGCGGGAAGCGCTTTCCTGGGGCAGCTTGCCCTGAGAGACAAGTATTTCCAGACGGGGGTCGCGTTATACGCCTCCTGCGCGGTGTTTGTTTTTGTGTACTGCGCTCTCGTGAGAGGACAGTACGGCCTGCGCGAAATGGTAATCGGAACGAATGCGACGATACTATTCATGATCATAATAATTGCCTGCGCCGCTTTGGAGCGTTTCTACAACCTCGGCAATCGTCCCAATGGATTCAATAACGATGAGGCGCTCTTTTCATATTATGGCCTTCTCACGATGAGGGGAGAGGCTCTGCATGGCTGGTGGGCGGGGCCTTCCCGATATCTCGTCGCCCATTTATACGGCCTGGCGCTCGTCTTTAAACTGTTCGGGGTCAGCATCGCCACCGCGCGTTCCGCGTCGGGGATAATCGGGATTATAAGCGTCGTGGCGTGCTTCCTGATGGCCGATAAGCTTTTCAAGAGAGGGGTAGCCCTTCTTGCCGCGTCTTCTCTCGCGATCTGTTTTTGCTGTACCGGATTCGACAGATTGGCAATTTGCCTGAATTGGGGGACTCCCTTTGCATGCCTGGGGGTATATTTCCTTCTGTTGGCGGACAACAAGGGGAAACAGTACTATGGTTTCCTGAGCGGTTTTATCCTGGGTTTCGGAATCTGGACGTACGACGTATATAAAGGGGGCTTGCTTGCCATCGGGATCTTTATTTTTTTCAGGATCTTGTTCGGCAAAGGATACCTCAGAAGAAATTGGGCCGCACTGATATTGCTCGGTATAGGCTTTGTGGTCGCAACGGGTCCGCTCTTGAAGGGGCAAAAAGCCTATGCGATAGGCTACATGAAGCAACTTTTCGCCTTCATCGGCAGTCCGGCACTGCCTAAATCCGGTTCTCATGCGGATCTGCTCCTTATAAACGTTAAACTTTTTCTGCGCATGCTATTTCTCAATATGAGCGAATCCATCCACCTGGTGAGGAACGGACCGATGTTCAACGATGCGCTGGTACCGCTCTTTCTGATAGGATTTGTATCCGCCCTCTACAACTGGAAGAGATATAACTATTTCCTCTTGCTGGTGTGGTTCCTTGTTTCCCCTATCGGCGGGATCCTGAGCTGGCCCTGCACCCGTCGAATCATCATATTCATGCCGGCGGTTCATATCCTTATCGCCTTGGGCGCGCTTCTGCTTTTTAAAAATATCGGGGATTCCATAGGACTCAGCCGCAAGGGGGGCTTGGTCGCGGCACTCCTCATCATGATTGTCATCATATATCCGGTCAACGCGTATATATATTTCAACCAGTCGCAGGCTTACTCCCAACCGGATTTAAAGGAAGTGGGCGATTATGTGGACAGTCAGATAGGAAAGCGGTATGTCTACCTAATGGATGTAGAACCGGGTACGGAATGTCCCCCTGTCTACGTTATGACGTATGACAAGAGGAGGGGAGAAGACCCCAAGCGATTCTATAAATATATCACCGGCGAAGAGATGTACGATTGTATTTTTAATTCTCCTGCGAGGGATTCTGAGTTTGTTATTTGGAACAACATGAAGATACCCGAAAACGAGAAACGTATTACATCCGTTGCGAGGGCGATTCCTTTGAGCGGGATTGAAAGAAAACAATATCTGGTCGTTTGCACAATAGATGAGAAAGGCCTTACGCAATGGCGCGGTGTCAAAGTCTCGTACAGGAAATTGGCTCAGGAGGGCCGTCCCGCGGAGTGGGCAGCCGCAAAAACCGACAAGACCGAGTTCGACTGGGGAAACTATCTTTTGCCCTATCCGTTTGAGGCAGTGGCAGAGGGGTCTTTTTATGTTCCCAAGGATTACCGATATGAATTCCAGGTGGTGGGAAATGGAGAGACCACTCTGTATATCGACGGGGATGTAATCTGTGGCGCGTCGTCGTGTGAGCGCTATCTGAAAGAAGGGGCGCACGAAATCTACATATCGAACGTGCAGCGCGGGCCTGGCACACTAAGCATTACCTGGGGGGCTCATGGCAAGCCCCGTTCGCCCATATACCTCTGGAGTGATATCATTGAGCAATTGTGTGGTGGTGTTCCGGAAACGTCGGGCGAGATCACAGTGATGGACGATGGGGATAAAACTTTTTCCATCAAGGGCGGCAACTGGGAAACGTGTAGCGATAGCAATGCATTTGAGGGCTCCTTGCACTGGCATCACAGGGGTAAGGGAGAGAGTTCAGCGAGATGGGCTTCCGAGGTTCCACGCGACGGCTATTACGAAGTGTTCGCGATATGGCGGGCGGGCGACAATCGCGCGACGAATGCTCCGTACCATATTATCCACGATGAGGGGGAAGAAGTGCGGAGGGTAAATCAGAAAAAGGATGGGGGACGCTGGGTGAGCCTCGGAACCTATCCATTTAGCAAGGGGAATGAATTTGAGATTAGCCTATCAAATGACGCCGATGAAGAGGTCATTGCCGACGCTGTGAAGATAGAATATCGCAGGGAAATGCAGCAGTAATGGAATAGTTATGGGGTGTAGAGCGATGCGTATGTTATTCCTGCCCCCGTTTTCACAATGGTAAACTTCAGCAGGAATCCAGATTTCATACTAGTGGCGTTTCCCGTAAGTAGCTTTGCAAAGTTGTGTCATTTCGAGGAGCGGAGCGACGAAGCAATCCGCGAAGCGTCGCGAGCCCCGAAATATTCAGGGCGTGGCGATCTATCTTAGATCCCTCGCTTCGCTCGGGACGACCCTTCGGGTCGGATTGCTTCGCTTACGCTCGCAATGACAAACATTCACGAGATATTTCTGAGACACGACACTAGCCTGGATTATTCAGCAGACGAATAAAAGAGCAATTTTAACGGCCAAACATATAAAACCGCAGATTGCGCGGATTGGGCGGGTTAAACAATGCAAATCCGCGTAATCCGCGGTTAAACCATTGAAAGTTGGTGAATAGATCAGGCTAGATCCCCGCGTGAGATTACGTTGAGCGCAGTCGAAGTGGGAGGGTGACACTTGAATTGAATACCCTCCCAGACTGTCCCTTTGCATGTAACGCGGACAGGACATTCAGAGAACAGGAGCACCGTATGCCGCAGGAAATTGAAGGCGGACACCCCGTAGGGGTCATGGGTGATGGAACGATGGAAAGCCACCTGGATTTTTACAGGAGATGGGGGCGGCTGGCGAAGCCATATTTCAAATGGCAGCTACAGCAGTTTTCCGATTATATCGGCGGGAGGATAGCTGATGTCGGCTGCGGGCTGGGGAATTTTGTGGAATATTTCGGCGATAAGGAGCTCTATCTGGGTTTTGAACCTGATGAGGAGCTGGCGAGGGAGTTTTCCTCCCTCCACAGGGGGGAGAACGTCAAACTGGCGGCTCACGGCGATATTTGCACTGACAAAGCAGTTGAGGAGCTAAAGGCCGGCGGTATCGATACGATTCTCTGCGTAAACGTGCTGGAACACATAAAGGACGACTCGCGCGCGCTGTCACACATGGTGAATGGCGTAAGCCGAAACGGCCATCTTTGCATTATTGTTCCTGCCTTCGCCTGTATTTACGGTTCATTGGACAGGCTTGACGGGCATTATAGGAGGTATTCAAAGAAGGATCTGGCGCGATTAGTACAAAATCTGAATGTCGAGGTGCGCAAGTGCCACTATATGAATTTTCTGGGGGGACTTGCCTGGTTTATCAAGGGGAGGGTTATACAAGAGAAAGACCATGGAGATGAAAATTACCGGATCACAAACCTCTTGCTTCCCGGTATTTCGCTTGCGGAGCGTTATGTGAAGCCGCCATTCGGCCTTTCTGTCGTTATGGTGTTGCGGAAGAAATGATAACTCCAGCCAGGATTATTCACCAGACGCATAAAAGAGGTATAACCACTGAGGGCACTGAATACACTGAGTGTTTGGACGCAGATTGACAACAGTAGCTAGGGGCTGGTAGTTAGGGATTAGGGGAAGCGAAACTGAAAGGTGGCAGCTGGGCGGTGGCAGTGCTCCTGCCGAAAGAGCAGGGGCATTGGATTACGGGTATAGTAAAGAAGCAGCGTGAACCCTTGAACTTTTTACCTCAAATCATATTTGTATCTGCGTGCTCTGCGTTCATCTGCGTCCTGAATAACGATAAAGGTATCGATGCGATAGTTGTTCGAAACGCTCAGTGACCTCAGTGTCTTCAGTGGTTAAAAGTGTGTGCGTGAAGAAAGGGTTCGGTTGCTATGAAGATCTCCTCACAAGGGAAATATTCTCCCGCGCGTACCATGGTGGCCCAGGTATGCTGTATTCTGATCGCAGTGTGCATACTCGGCGCAGCCCTATGGGTTGAATGGAACGTCTATGGGATTGCGTTTAATAGCGCCAAGGGGGGCCGAGAACTTGTAAATTTCAGCCAACGGCTTCATGTGAAGATCCCCGACTTCATGAAGGCGATTGGGTTTACCGGCCCAACCCTCGCGCTATCGCTGGGGATGTATATCCTCATCGTGTGCGGCCTCTTCCTGGCGTTCCTGTCCGGAAAAAATGTTACGAATGTCCCGCCATTCATGCCCGTGCCCGCCCTCCCATGGCGTTTTACGAAATTGGTTCGCGTGATAGCTTTCATTGCCGGCGCAGCATGTATGACCTATCTCCTGGTGAGGGTGATGAGTCATCATGCCCGTCAAAAGGATGTTCTCATCTGGATAGCGGCTATTATCTCTTTCGGCGTGGTGCTCGCCGATCGTCGCGATGAACGGCCTTTGCCCCTGTTAAGCCGCGGTGAATGGATTTGGCTCGGAATCTTTACAGTCGGTTTTGCGGTCTTCTATATGTGGCACGCAATGTGGTGGTTGTATTCGAGTTTGGGGGACGAGTGGATGTTTATGGGGCATGCGATGGAGTTTGTCTTGGCAGACAAGCTGGACCCGTTCTCGCCGCTTGGGGTCGACGATATCATGCCTAAGTTTGTGAGTTATTCTCAAGCGGTCATGATGCACATATTGGGAGAGAATAATTTTGGCTGGCGCGCGAGCTCGGCTGTTTTTGCGGCAGTGTGTTTTATTCCGTTCTATTATTATATGAAGTATTTTTTTTCGAAAACCGCCGCAGTCATAGGAACAGGAGTGATGGCGTGCTCTCACTACCTGATAGCCTGGGCCACAACGGGCAAACCAGTCAATAATGCCAATATTTTCTTCTGCTTAACCTTTGGCCTCTATGCCTATTTCAGGCGGTTTCCCTCGAGAAGCCGTTGTTATCTCTACGGATCTTTTATTGGTCTGGGATTTTATTTCTACACCCCGGCGAAATTTTGCCTGCTCTTTATAATGATTCTATACTTAATTGACTCGATCAAGGAGAGGGAGCTCAGGCGATTGAGGTATCCCCTGTATTTCCTTATAGGGTTTCTGATTGTCGGAGCTCCCATGATATTCCATCCCGACTTTATCAAGACGGTAGTGCTTAATCTTCAAACTACTTGCCTGAAACCGACCGTAGAGTTTGGTTCAGTGACCAGCGGCCTACCGCTCATGGGCAAGGTAAACTACGTCGCGAGGAACACGATATGGCTTTTCATCGCGCCTCTTTATTATCCCTGGATAGGAGCGAGTGCCACCTACAGGAATATCATGGACACCTTAAGCGCTTCCCTTCTTGCGCTGGGAATATGCTGGTCAATAGTATGGGGATTTCGACGGCGGCAGGCAGCCGCGTTAACCATCACGTTTGTTGCGGCATTGGTGCTCATAGGCGGCACCACGCGATACAATTATCCCAAGACTACGCGTGCACTTTGTGTCTTCCCCTGGTGGGCCGCCTTCGCCGGCATAGGGGCGTGGCGTTTGCTTGAATTGGGCTATTCTTTCTCGTTACGGAGAAGATTCTGGGAGGTCTTCTGCTATGCCACCCTCGTAGCGGTATTGATACTTAATCTTGACCAGATGTACAGAATAGTCCCCGCGAGTTTCGATTTTATCTCTACCGAAATGCTTGTGGTGAGGGAAGTCGGGTACAGGCCGAGTAATTACCACGTCTATTATATATCCAATGTAGCGAAAGGGGACACAGGCGGAGCGATGGGTAGCTATGCAAAGTACTACGGGTATGCCTTGCGATTCCATACAATTAGGAATGAGGATCTGTTTAATGGATATCTTTGGGGGGCGCTGATAAAGCCCGCCCTCCTATTCGTGGACAATCGCAATAGTGAATGTAATGAGGTTCTCAAAGATATTCGCAAATGCCTCCCGGGTGCTGTGGAAAGTAATTTAACGGCGACATGGGGTTGGGTATCATTGCATATGTGTGACTTTAATGGGGAGATTGCGTGCAAACCGCCCGCGCCGGGAGAAGCGCCTCCCGTGAGGGAAGCAGGTAAAATTATTATGGATGATGTGTATCCCGGGTTTAAAATAGTCAGTGGAAAATGGAACAGTTCCTATACCAACGGCTGCTATGGAAAGACAAATCACTGGATAGGGGCGGGGGGAGGGGGATTAGCCGAGGCACAATGGAATATTGTCATCCCCAAAACCGGTACGTACGAAGTGTTCGCGCTCTGGACGCAGTCGCTGGACCGTGCCCGCAATGCTCCTTATCTTATCCGGCACGCAGATGGAATCGATACGGTGAGGGTCAATCAGAGGGAAAACGGGGGGACTTGGAATAGCCTCGGGATTTTCAAGTTCTCCAAAGACCAACCGGCTTCCATTACCATTACCAATGACGCCGACCAGTGCGTCATCGCCGATGCGGTCAAGTTAGTTCCCAAAGATTAACAGAATGGTCAGGATATCTCACGATCCCAAAGAGGATATGTGCGCGAAGGTCAGCTCTTTTATACGCTTTTCCGGATTCCCGCCTGCGCGGGAATGACAGCTTTATTGTAAAGAAACGTTAGGTAATGCATCACTTATGGGTGGTACATTGCTGGATATGTCATTCCTGCCCCCGTTTTCACGAGGGTAAACTCCAGCAGGAATCCAGGTTTCATACTGGATCCCCGCCTGCCTGCGCGAAGCCGCTTCGGCATAGGCAGGCTTTCGCGGGAATGACAAGTAAAAGGGATACCACCCATAAGTGACCCATTACAACGTTAGTGACACTACACTAGCCTGGATTATTCACGAGGCGCCCGTATTAAAAGGGACATAACCACTGCGGCAATGAATATACTGAATATTTGGACGCAGATTTGCGCAGATGAACGCAGATTAACAAAAGAAGCAGATTGAACCCTTGAAGTTTTAACCGCAAGCTGTATTTGTATCTGCGTGTTCTGCGTTCATCTGCGTCCTGAATGGCGATTAAGATATCAATGAGCCGTTTCTAAAGCGGGTTCGATAAATCGAACCCCTGCAATAGGGAGATGAATAATCCAGGCTAGGTGGGTAGACGCATATGACCTCGTGGAGACACTGTCTCTGGATCATGGGGCGGTTCGCGCTGGCCGCCCTGTTAGTCTGGGGGGTATTTCTTTTCAGAAGCTACATGCTCACCATGCCCTGTGAATGGCACACAGTGGCCAGGGCGTATGCCGCTCTCCTCTGCTTCATTGCGATCGCTACCTTGTTCTTCCGGCTTTCCCCTCCCCAAACGAAGGCGTTGGGGACGGAGGGACGGGTTGTCTGGGGAGTTCTCGCCGGAGCG
Source organism: Candidatus Auribacterota bacterium (assembly GCA_026392015.1). Classification (GTDB taxonomy): domain Bacteria; phylum Auribacterota; class Tritonobacteria; order UBA1439; family UBA1439; genus JAPLCW01. The sequence continues at coordinate 20,016 of JAPLCW010000123.1, forward strand.
TGTGCACTGCTTTTTGCGCTTTTCTATCTCCACGACATTGCCTATAACCCTCTCGTGTTCTTTGGCGAGTGGCGCTCTTCATTGACGTCGACCAGGATAATATGGAATAAGTTGTCTACAGGCTCTCTTATCCCCCCCTCGAGATACCACCTCGGGATGGGTTACTTTTACCTTCCTCTTTATGCTTTGCTCGGGGAGAGTATCTGGGCGGTAAAGCTGCTGTATCTGGCCTGCTGGACAGTTGCCGTCGGAATACTCACCGTCATCTGGTGGCGGAGGTACGGCTACGAGGGCGCTCTCTCCATCCTGCTCGTGGCATCCACGCTCGCGTACGGGCTTGCGGCGCTACGCGACTATAAGTGGCACATTGCTGCGGCGCTGCTCGCCGCGGCGCTCTTTTGGGTGGCATCACGGTTGGAACGACGCCGGGGGCCCGGAGGGTATCTTCTCCTTGTCGGTACGCTCGCGGCGGGGATTGTCTGCTACCATGGGTGCGTCGTATATATATTATTCATGATAGTGTACCTGCTGTTGGGGCGGGAGTCTCACGCCGGATCGGAGCGTGGTAGCTGGACCGGAGCAAGAGGAGTGGGGCTTTTGGCCCTCATCGCTGTTGCCGCCGCAGCCGCGTGGGCGTGCAGTGAGTTTTTGTCCGGCAGGGTGGTGGAGCAGCTCACGCTGATCTATGGCGGGGGAAGATGGTCATGGAATTTATCGCATATCCTCTGTACGTTCCTGTCGATCTTTTTTGCACAAACAGGCCCCGTGGCCTCGCTGGCCCTCGTCATCGGGCTCGGAGCGGGGATAGCGGATTTCAGGAGGGACTGGATTGCCCGGTTCTCGACGACGGGTTTCCTCGTGATATTCGCGGCCCTCATGCTGACGTTCCCGTTCAACGATATCAGCCATGCAAACTGCGTCGTCATGTTTGTTTTTCTCATCATGGCGTACGGGATATATTCTGTTCTCACACTCATCCCGTGGACCATAGCGCGACAGATAGTTGTAGTTCTCCTCGCCTGGTGTCTCGTGCGACAGGAGTACCCGAATTACGAGAAATATTTCGGGGTCAACGAGCAAATGGGTTGTTACTTTGGTTATAATATGCAGGGTGTCGTTGCCCTTTACGATCTGAGGATCTCCGAGAGCCCCTCCGAGGGCGTGATATTTTTTCCCGCGCCCGGCATGGATGTGGCGAAGGGAGGATTTGGGGAGCCGGTCCATGACGAAGTTCTCACGATGCGCGAATATTTCCCGTGGAAGAGCACGCTTCGGTACTTCAAGTCATTGGAGGACCTGCGCCGCGGTATAGAGGGTCAGATGGCAGAGCCCGCGGGGAAACCCGGTCCGATAAAGGTGTACATATCCACAGCCGTCGGTCGCGAGAGATTGGGTGAAGCGCTCCACGGGCTGAATTACCGGTGCACTGAAATCGCCTACTTTGAGCGCGAGTGGCGGCGGAGGTTTGCGGCATATAAGGTGGTGATCAACGCCTCCGAAGGCGGTGCCGTGAAACAACAGCCATAGGGCCGGGGGAGGACGTTTTCGAGGAGCGCACCTCGCCGGTATCGATCCCCGGGCGCCGAGCGGTGCTCGAGAATTTCTTTGGTTTTGCGGATACGCGGGAGCCCAATCAGGCGCATGCGGCAACGGGACATCAACAAATCCCATGGCTCAAACACCAACACAAACACCCACGATGGTGCAGTGATCGAATGCGGGAGCTAAAGCGAAGATGATGGATACTATTCTAGGTTTAGCCAAGAATTATCCCCTTTACATCCAGGGGGCAGGCAGGTGGATTTACGATCTGTGCGCGACTCATCCCACTAGTATTAAATTCGGCGTCATCTTTTTTGTCGTTGTAATGTGCCTCTGCGCCTTTTTTAGAGCCCGCCGATCTTATGGAACCCTGATCTGGATTATCGGGGCTATTGGCTGCGCCTATCTTGCACAAGTCTATATCATGGAGAATTACCTGTTGAGAGGGACATTGCTCTATCTTGAGGCCGCCATACTCATGTTTACCTATTGTGCGATGGTGAAAGGGGAATATGGCGCATCCGAGATCGTAATCGGGAAAAGGGCCACAATTGTGTTGATGGGTTTCATCATTTTAGGCGCTAGTTTCTTCCGATTTTATCGTCTTGCCGATTATCCAGATGCCGTTATTAACGATGAAGCGCTGAACTTACAGTGTGGTGTATATGCTATGCGCGGCGAGATAAAAGAGCTAGGACCAGTGTGGTCGGAAGCATCCCTGCACTGTTTCACGCTCTATAGTGAAGCATTTTTCTTTAAACTATTTGGCGTAAGTCTGTTTGCCGGGCGCATGGCAATGGCCGTGCCCGGCATTCTGGGAATAGTAGCTTTTTTTCTCATGACTGACATGCTCTTCCCCCGCGCGGTAGCATTACTTGCAGCTTCTTTTTTAGCTACGTGTTATTGCTCTGTTGAATATGACAGGCTTGCGTCTGGGATCAATCAAGGCACTTTATTCGCGTGCGCATCCTTCTATCTGCTTCTATTGGCTGAGAGGAAGAAAAGCGTGTTGTGCGGATTGCTGAGCGGGGCTGCTCTGGGTTTAGGCTTGGGGACCTTTTATACATTTGTGGGAGTAATACTTGTATTTATATCTTTTATCGCTTATAGGATTATTTTTGAGAGGGGCTTTCTTCGAAAGAATTGGGTCATTCTTGTGCTGGTACTCATCGGATTTTTGGCTGTTGCGAGTCAACAATTACAGCAGCAAATACAGCATGCCATCGGTTATATACGGTCCGGTTTCCTTTTTTTCGGCCATCCCGTGCAGCTCCCGAGTTCTGTTCCCTCCCAAACGGACCTTTTACTGAGAAACATTGGATTGCTTGCGCGGATGCTGTTTCTTTCTATGGGTGAATCCATCTTCCTTATAAGTGAATTGCCGATGGCAAATGTTTTTTTAGTTCCGCTATTTGTTCTGGGAGGCATATGTGCGCTTTATTGTTTCAAGAGATATAATTATTTTCTGGTCTTAGTGTGGTTTGTCCTTGGCCCTATAGCGGGATTCCTCACCGAGCCGAATGATTACCGAATCATTGCATTTCTGCCTGCGGTATATATCCTTGCCGCCCTGGGAGCCTTTTTGCTTTTGAAAGTCATCATATCCAGTTTGAGGATCAATGGATATCTGGTTTTTGTCAGTTTGTTGGCTCTTATGTCCACTGCTATTCTTGCGGTTAATGTATATGTATATTTCAATAAATGCAGGACAACTGCAGGGTTTGAGGACAAGGAGATTGGCGAGTATGCAAACAGCCGGATTGGCAAAAACTTTATTTATTTTGTTGATTTTGGCACACCCGCAAACCCCTATGTTTTAACTTATGAGAGTAGGAGGGGAGAGGATCCTCAAAAATACTATTCTATTATTACGAGAGATGAAGTCTATTCAGCTATATTTAACAAACCTTCAGGCGGTCTGGACAGAATGTTCATTTTTTATAAGTCAGAAGAAAACAGCAAGTTTGTAGAGGATGTTGCAAAGGCGATGCCCTATGCGAAAGTTGAGCTGAAACAGTATCTAATCTCATGCATGCTCCCTGAAAATAAGCTCGCGAAAGAGCGGGGTTCCGATGTTGCATATCAGACGGCGTTTCAGGAAACCGCCCCTGGCCAGTGGGCGCGGGCGAGAGCCGTGAGCACTGAATTTGACTGGGGACACTATTCTATTCAGTATCCATTCAGGATTGAGACGGAAGGGAACTTCTGCGTCCCGAAGGATGACACGTACTATTTTCGATCAATTGGTGGTGGGGATACGGAGGTTTACATAGACGGGAAGCAGGTTTCTCTCACGCCGTCGCCTTGCGTTTTGAAGAGCGGCGTCCACAGAATTCGTTTAAGGCATTTACAGGCAACGCCGGGCAAGTTTAGCCTCACGTGGAGAAGAGGCGAAGAGCAGGAAGCGCCAGTCTATATTTGGGGAGCGGTGCTCAAGAATCTCTTTGACCTTGCAGCCACGCCAGCACCTACTCGAACGCCTGGTCAGGAATAGGGGAGTTATTCTTGAGAAGGCGACGAACTGAAAGATTTGAGGTTTGGCGCAAAGTTTAGCATGGTAATCGGGCCGCCAATACGCCGTATACGGTAAACACGCGGATGGGGTTGATGGAGTAAACCCACACCGTGTAGGGTTATCAATTCGAGCCTTTGAGCAGGTTGAACATCACAGGCGAACTCCATGTCCCCCACTGGCCTCTCTGGTTCGAGGCCTTGACCCTAGCCCGGCAGAGCCCCGGTTCCAATGCGCTGAATCGTGAGGCGGGGAGGAACGTCTCCGGGGAGTGCACCTCGCCGGTAGTGATCGCGGGCGCCCACACCGAGTCTTTCCGCGGATCGAATGCGGGGTTCGTGCTGAATACAATGACGTCGATGACGGTATCTCCTTTGCCGGAGTGAGTGATGGAAATCTTATTTTCCCCTTGGCTCAATTCCACGCTCCCCACGCGTTGCCATTCCCATTGCTCCCTTCCCTCCGACTTTATGGGAAGAGTGCTGCTCGCCACGATGAGTTCCGTGGCCCCGTCCCGCTGGGGGTTGTAGCGCACCCAGCACTGATAGGCCCCCGCTGCTCTTTCCAGAGAAAATGTGCTTACAAGCGGCGGGTTGTTCCTGCCAGCGGAGATAAAACCATCTCCCCGGTAGCTGTGAATATGGTTCTGGGATGCCCATCCGTTCCTGGATGACGCCTTGTCGAGAAGCGTTTCCGCCTCGATGTCCGTCACATCATCGCGATGCCTCGTCACCTCGACCTGGTAGGCCTGCGCGAGGTTGTGTGAAGCCGCGTCCTGGAAACTCCACCGGAGCTCGCAGGCCGAGCGATCCACAGAGCTGTCGGCGGCAGGCGCGAGAATGGTGACCGCGGAATAGCGGGGCTTATGGAGATCATACACCGCTATCGTGGGCCGTGTGGGGACTGCATAGTAACTCTGGTGCAGGCCTAGCTCATTCCCGGGGAAGACCGCTACCTCCTGGAATCTATCCCGCAGCTCGGCATAGAACCTGGTGAAGTCCGGCCTGAAGCCCGGCGCCCAGTGGACGGTGTAGCCCGAGCTGGTGATGATAAAATCGTACCCATTGTCGAGGTACCATGAGAGCGGGTATCGTCCGAGCTCCATGTCGGATGTCACTTTATATGTCTCTTTCGAGAGGAAAGGGCCGAACAGGAAATCGATGGCGACTTTCCCGCGCTTGGGTATGTTGGATTTTGCCCACTCTATGGTCTTCGTACGCGGATCGGTTTGCTTCATCATCTTTGCGTAGCGGAAGGAGAGCAGGGTCGGTTGCCAGAAGACCGCTATGATGATTGCCGCAAGGACGACGGCGGTGAGCTCCCTCTTCGCGGGATAGCGTTCTCGTATGCGCGCGCAGAGGCGCCAGAGGGCGTATCCCGCCATGAGTGAGATGAAGGGTGTGAGCACTGTCAGATTGCGGGTGATGCGGACCGATTGATGCGAGATGAACGCATAGTAGCAGAGAGGGAAGCAGACGACCAGCCATCCCCTGATGCCCGCGCTGAAGATCAGTGCCGCAAGCCCGGAGATGCAGAGAACCATCGGGAGCATGCCCATGCCCGCCCGGAAGAAATAGGTGATATTCCATATCCAGTTGTTCGGCCCGAGTGAATTATCCCATGGAGCGAAACCCTGGCGGTATATATTCATCTGGACGCGGAGTTCATCGAGGTACGTCTTCTTCATGGAGAGGAAATACGGGCAGGCGAGAAGAAATCCGCAGGGGACCGATAGAATCCCTGCCAGCACCGTCAGCCATGCCTTCAGGCTTCTTTTCTGTATCGCCACGAGTACCAGAGAGAGAAAGAAAGGCGCGGTGATCAGGACCCCGTTGTACTTGGTGCCGATGGTGAGGCCGCACCATAACCCGCCGAGGAGCGCCCATACGAGCCGCCTGCTTCGGTAGTGCATGCACGAGAAGAGGAACGCGAGCGTGGCGTTGAACGCCATGGGGGCATCCACGGTTGCAAAGTGAGAATTCTCCACATTGTTGAGCGAAACGGCGAGGAATGCCGCGCCGGCGAGCCCTGCCAGCGGCCACCCCAGGATCAGTCCGATCAGATATACGCACAACACTGTGAGAGTACCCAGCATCGCTGTGGTAAATCGCGCCTGGAGCTGATAGAAAGTGGTTATCGCGACGGTGTCCGCAGGGTATATCAGTTTCCCTACAATGCCCTTTCCCATGGAGGGGAAATACTTGTAGATAAGAGCAAGAAAAGTGGGATAGAACGACGGATAGTTGAAAGTCCCGGGTTTGAATTTTTGTTGCGGCATGTAGGACGCCTGTACCACAACGAGATGCTCATCGGGGTGATAGAGGGGAGAGCCGGTGATCCTCAACGCGGCAGCCGCGGCGAGTATCGTGAGAAGCACCACGATATGGAGCATGATGCTGTGGGAAGATCGCCGTGAAGTCTTCCCATTTGCAGATGAGTGTTTATTCATAGGATTTCCTTTTTTTGAACCCTGGTGTCTTGCGTGCTAACCTGATCTATGCACTAACTTAAAACTGAAAAGAATAGGAGCTAGGGGTTAGTAGTTAGGTGTTAGGAAGAATGCTACATTTTCGGGACATTATCTTTAGCATCGGCCGCGAATATCCAACTACCGCCTTTCAGTTTCACTTCCCCTAATCCCTAACCACTAACCCCTAGCTACTGTATTTGTTGCCGGCTCATTATATAGAGCTTTAGGCCGTCCGCTATGCATATATCAGTTCCGGCCACGCGGTGAATATTCCGCTCAAGGGAAAAGTCGAGCCCCCTTTTTCCCGACGAGTCACGGAACGGGTTTTGCTCCCATCCCGATTCGGGATAGAGCAGCGGTCTCAAGTCGCGATCCAGCATAACGAACATTTCCTTCGCATGCACCCTGACAAACCATTCATCTTCGGAAGTGGCGACGGTGAAGAAGCCGGACCAGAAACCTGGCATGGCGATACGCACGGGCTCTCCTCCGCTTGCGCGCAGGATGATGAACTCCTGGCGATCGGCGTCGGGCAGCAAGATGTCGCCCTCCGGGCTGACCGACACCATCGGAGAGGGGGGGGGAGAAGATACAGGCAGATCCACATCACGCACAGTCGTTTCCAGGTGTCCCGGCGCATAGACGCGGACCTTGGTGCCGGTAAGCAGGTAACAGTTCCCTTCGCGATCGAAGGAGAGACCTTTAATGGGCTTGATGCCTTCGGGTTTGATTATTGCGGGGGGCGATCCGGCCTTTTCAATGTACACGGTATCCGTCTCGCTGCGGAAGGCGAAAACCTCTCCTGACGGGGAGACCTCAAGGCGGTAGTTCCCCCTGCCCCCCAGCGGATAGACGGCGCGGCGGGAGAGGTCCTTGTTGAGCTCGATCAGCTCTCCGTTAAAGCGCACACATACGATTATATCGCCGACCGCTACGGCATCGGTGACGCTGTCAATGCCCGCTTTCTGGAGGTCATATGTTTTTGAGTTGCTGTACACAAATTGACAAGGAACGGCGGATTTCGAGATGCAGGACGCTATGGCGGCCTCTGCCTCAGGGGGGGCATTGAAGACGCCTCTCGCGATCTCAACAGCTTTTTTATCGGGGCCCGTCCTGGAGACGTGCAATTCCGGTGTGGGGCTGCCCTGCCCCGTGATTTGCACAGACACGGTGCCGGCGCTGAGGAGGAGGGGACCATCCACAGGCGTTCCGCCGACCTCCATCCGGCAGCCCTCTGCGCACTTAAAGAGATATGTACCGGGGGCCTCCGCCACAAAGTAACCCCGCGCGGTCCATCCCTCGGGAGCGGCGCGTTCTATCCGGAGCCCTTGCCGCAAATTCAGGTCTTCGGCGGAAATAGCGAGCCTCCGCAGTCCGGAGGAGAGCTTCGCGTTCCATGGCTCAGGCGCCGGAAGGGGGGTCACGGCCATGTGGGGATAAAGAGACGAGAGCCGCGGAATCTCGATATTCTTCCAGAAGGGAACGGAGGGAGGATACGCCACGAGACCCTGGTGGGCGTCGGTGGGCGTCCCCGGGAAAAACAGTGACGTTGTTCTGATGATGCCGGAGGATATAATAAAGTTGTATCTGGGAAGGGCGTAGGCGAGGTCCGCCGGCTCGAAGCCGAGGTCATTATTCAATTCCTGCTTGGGTAGATATATATCGTAATCCTTAGACTCGGCCAGAATATCATCTGCCGCATAGCAGGCCATCAATCCGGGATCGAAATGCATCGTGCTGAATATGTAATCATGAAAGAAGATACGGTAGTCGGCTACGGAGCAGACGATGAGTGCGGCGATGGCGCCTCCCGCTGTGGCAACCCTCCACGTCGTGAAGGCAAAGAGGGACTCAAGGGCCCTCCAGGCCTCGGCCCCCGCAACGGCGGCGAAGCCGAGCCAGAATATGAGGAGATAGGAGATGTACCATCTGTTTGCCGTGGTTATGGTGAGCCCTGCCAGGTGTATCGCAAATAGCATCATCAGCAGAGCGCAGGCCCTTGAGCGCCTGAATCTAACAAGGCAGAGAAGCCCGCCAATTCCCCCCGCAGCAAGCACGCCCTTGTTCCCGGGCAGAGGATTGTAGGAGGCGGTGTATGTTATGAGAGCTGTGCGGAAGTTGAGAATGTACTTCTCCCCTCGGGCACCGGGGTTGGGATTTGTCGCTTTTGTGATATAGCCGGCGCGGTTCATATCCCGCAGGAAAAATCTTGTATAGGGCGTCATTAAAAGCGCGGTCGTCACCGCCAGTATTATGACAGCGAGCCAGGTGGATCTCAGGAAGCCGCGTTCGGTGAACGTGCAGTAGATGAGGAAACTGAGCGCAGCGGGCGCTTCCAGCGCAAAGGCCCAGTGGCCGTGCATCCCGAGGGCGAATGCCACGCCCGCGAGGATAGCGAGGGGGATTTTTCGCGCAGATCTGGTCATCTGGTACAGCAGGCCGAAGAAGAGCATCACGAAGAGGGGAATGTAGCAGGTATTGTACCCATTCCGGCAGGCCCACTGGTTATAGGGGGAGATGGCGAGCAGGACGCCCCCGATAAGGGCCTCGCGTAACCCGAAGAGCCTCTTCATCCACCAGAACATGACCATGGTGCTCAAGATGCCAAAGAAGGCGGTGTAATAACGGACATTGGTGAGATTCTGGCCGAATAGCTTCCATACAAGAGCGATCATATAGGTGTGAAGCGTGCTTGCATAACCCCATATGGGCGAGTAGGAGAAACCATCTTTCATGAGACGCGCGGCATAGCCTAAAAACTGCACAACTTGCTCATCAATGTAGCTGAGCGGCACGGAGGAGACGTACCTCATCCTGAAGAAAAATGCAAGGCATACCACGGCAGCGAAGGACACTGGCGATGCCCACCGGCGATAAACGTGGTGTTCAGGAGGCCCGGGGAAAAGGGCGTCACGGAGAATAAGAAGGACGGCGCTTGCCGCATATGCGAATGCCGCGGCGGTCCCGCGGGAGGGAATCAAGACGACGTGAGCCCACGTAAAAGAGGCACAGGCCGCGATGAAAAGGACGAGTGAAACGATCCGTGAGATCATAGCATACAAGATAAATCGAGGGGAGTCACTCCGACAAAAACATGCACAATGGCCCCGGCGGCATCGAATCCCGTTATTATGGAATTATTTCCATTTCGCATAACTATATCATACTTCATTTCCGGCGACTAACGCAAAATCGTCGCTTGTCACGCCAAAGAGATACTATCGTTTATCCACCACGAGAGCACTATCCTCTTCCCTACGTTCATAAAAAGGTCGCCGGCTTGCCCGTGACTGAATGGCATCTCTGGGCTCACCTGGCTCGGCTCGGGACCTTCGGCACTATTCCGTCCCCGAAGGGTGGGATGCTGTGATGAGAATGATACCACGGGCGCGCGCGTGGGGCTATATGAGTTACCTGTACGAAACGAAGGAAGATCAAGATTGTAATACCCTGTGCATGATCGAGCCGCCGCCGTCAATCGCGCGCGGGTGGCGTGAGATGCGCGTTATATTTCTCCAGGATATTCGGGTTTTGGAGGAACCACTCGGCCATTTTCCTGAAGCCCGATTCGAAATCATACCGCGGGCGCCAGCCGAGTTTCTCTTTGATCAATCGGTTATCGGAGACCCATGTGCGGGTATCCCAGATCCTGTTTTCCATTGATCCCCAGTTCGGGGCAACCCCGATCTTCATGACGCGCCGCGCGACCTCGACCGCCTCGCGGATCGTCGTCTGGACGCCCGATCCGACGTTGTAAATTGCGCCGGGTTCCTGCCCCTTGCTGCCCGCGGCGAGGAGATATGCCTCATTCACGTCGTCCACATAGATAAAATCGCGGGCGACATCGGGGTCCACCAGGGGTGGAAGCGTCCCCCTGAGGCCGTGCATGATCAGCGTCGGCATGAGTCGGGTCGGTTCCTCATAGGGGCCGTAGACGGAATAGAGGCGTAGGGTGGTGACCGGAAGATTGTTTTTCCGCGCGGTGTAGCGGCAGTAGAGCGTCGCAGAGGCTTTTGAGACGGCATAGGGGCTGTTCGGTTCGAGCCGCTCATCCTCGGAGGGGGCCTGCGCCTTAAATCCGTATTCCGACGATGACCCGGTGTTGACAAAAGCCTCGAATCCTTTCTCCGCGCACGCATCGAGGAGATTGATCGTCCCCAGGATATTTGTGTGCATTATGGTGAGGATATCCGTCTGCGACGAGTACGCCCCGTACGCTGCGAGGTGGAAGATCCACTCCGGCCGTGCGTCGCGCACCAGTTTGGCGAGCGACTCCCTGTCGCTGAAATCGGCCAAATGGACGCGAACGCGGTCAACGATATCCTCGATCCGCCAGGATTTATGACCGGGGCGAAGAAGCAGGTGAACCTCATCTCCCCGGGCAAGGAGGGCGCGGGCGAGATTATTCCCCACGAAACCGGATGCCCCTGTGATGAGTACGCGTTTCATTGGCAAAACCATAATATAATTCCACCTTTTCCAATCCGCCGAATCCGCGGTTAAATTCTTTTAAACGCTTTTTTTAACCGCAGATTATGCGGATTACGCGGATTGAAGAAGGATGTGAAAATCCCAGGCAGAACGCACAAACCCACTCCTTGAAACCGGGTTTTATGCTTCAGGCTGCCGTGTCGATCCTTGGCTCATTCTTCTCCTGGATATCGGCGGTGTTTTTTGCGGAGATTTTGGATTATCACCCGATATCCTGAAGCGCCTCGCGAACGGAGGCTGCGATCCTGTCGCGCGAGAGGCCGCTCGCATCGCGCATATACGACATACTCCCCAATTTCGGAGTGCACAGTGTCCGCGCGCCGAGGCGCAGCACTCGGCAACCGGAGCCGCAGCCGGCGGCCACCTCCGCAACAAGGGACCCCAGACCTCCCTCCGTGTAATGCTCCTCAACCGTGACCGCGAGTCTGAATTTGGGCAGAAGCTCGCAGAGATCGTCAAAGGGAGCCGGGCGAATCGAGGATACAACCCCCATCGTCGCGGCAATAGCGTCGGCGGACAGCGATTCAACGGCGGCGAACGCCTCGGCGGTGATGCTCCCTATGGACAGAATGAGAACGTCCTTGCCTTCCCTCACCAGATTCAGGCGTCCGAGCGAGAAGCGCCCCTCAAGGCCCGGAACGGTATAGTCTTCATTCTTGCCTATCCGGTAGTAGATCGGGCCGGGAAGGTCATAGGTCGCGCGGATCGCGGTTGCGGCCTGAAGGTGATCGGCGGGGGCGATCACGGTGAGTCCCGGTTGAATCCGGGTGATGGCGAGATCCTCCAGCGCGGCGTGCGTGGGGCCGGCGTGCCCATACTCGAATCCCCCCCCTGTTCCGACGATCCGGACGGGAAGGTGGTGGAGGACGGGGCCGTTGCGGATTTGCTCATAGGGACGCAACGTCGCGAAGGTTGCAATCGAGTAGGTGAACGGGAGATATCCGCAGGAGGCGAGGCCGGTCGCGAGCCCTATCATGTTGGCTTCGGCGACCCCGACATTGAAGAATCGCTCGGGGTATGCCCGCTGAAAGTCCTCCAGCACCATGAAGCCCAGATCGGCCGTCATCAGCATGACCCTGGGATCGGAGCGGGCGATCTCGATGAGTGTTTTTATGAACGCTTTTCTCATTTCGCTGATTCAATCTCCTTCATGGCGGACGCGTACAACTCATCCGTGAGCGGGAGGTAGTGCCACTCCACCTTGCCCTCCATGAACGAAACCCCCTTGCCGGACACAGTGTTGGCGACGATCACGTGCGGTTTCCCGCTTTTCGTGTCGATCTCCTTGAATGCGCGCCGTAACTCCGGAAGGCTGTGGCCGTCGACCTCCCGCAGATCCCAACCGAATGCTCTCCATTTGTCGCCGATCGGACTCAGATCGAGAATATCCTTCGTCTTTCCGAAAGCCTGCTGGCCGTTGTTGTCGACTATCGCGATAAGGTTTGAGAGTTTGTGGTGGGCTGCAAACATAATGGATTCCCACACGGACCCCTCATTGCACTCGGCGTCGCTGAGGAGGACGAATGCGCGGAACGGCGCTCCGCTCATCCTCGCCGCCAGGGCGATCCCCGCCCCGTATGCGAGGCCGTGGCCGAGGGAGCCGGTCGAGAACTCAATGCCCGGGACCTGATGCTCGGCGTGGACTCCGAGGAGGGTCCCGTCCGTGCAGTGTGATTGGATGTGGGCCCGGTTGATGATCCCCTTGAGGTGGAGCGCCGCGTAGAGCGCGAGCGCCGCATGCCCCTTGGACAGGACGAAGCGGTCGCGCTGTGGGTCCTGTATCCCGGGCAGGTGAAGCGCCTCCCCGAAAAGAACCGCGATGATATCCGCGATGGAGAGGGCCGATCCAATATGCCCGACGCGCGCGCGGTGGGATTGCTCAAGGATGAGCTTTCGAATCGCGTGCGGAGTAATCGGTTCTTTCATAAGTCGATTAGGGAGTATCTATGTGATACACAATGTAACCACTCAGGAAGTCAGAAGCCAGGAGCCAGAATGGAAAAACAAGAATACAGAATCCAGAATACAGAATTAAGAATAACGGCATTTCAAGGTAACGTTTATCTCCTGTCTCCTGTATTCTGTCTTCTGAATTCTGACTCTTGAATTCTGGCTCCTGGGCAATAATGTCGCCGCGGGCGTCCTAATTCCAACTCCTGGATCCTGACTCCTGGATCCTGACTCCTGAATTCTGACTCCTCGGCAATTACCGAGTAATTATATCAGATCGCATCCATAAATAAATAGAATGCTTGAGATGGTGCGATTTCAGTATAATGGTAAACGTGTGAGACAGACAGGAAGATAACGCCTTAGTCTCGGGGTGTATCCAATTCAATTGTCATCCCCGCGGAATCGGGGATCAGGCATAAAACCTGGACTCCTGCTCGAGTTTACGCTGTGCGCAGTCGAAGTGCAGGAGTGACATGTTTTAGGATTTGTACCCCCACGAGATTGAAGCATTACGCAAGAAGGCTTTGTGAAAATATCCGTTGTCATACCGGTGTATAACGAGATCAACACCATTGGGGCGGTGATCGAGAGGGTGAGGAACGTCCCCCTCGACAAGGAGATCATCGTCGTTGATGACTGTTCCACCGATGGGTCTCGCGAGGAGATCAAGATGCTCTCCGCGCGGATTCCCTCCCTCAAGGCCTTTTTCAAAGACCGCAACGAGGGCAAGGGGGCGGCCCTGCGCGACGGCTTCAAGCAGGTGTCGGGCGATATCGTCATTGTCCAGGACGCGGATCTGGAGTATTACCCCGAGGAGTATCCGAAGTTGATCGAGCCGATCGTCATGGGAAAGGCCGACGTGGTGTACGGCTCCCGCTTCCTCGGGACACACCGCGTCTTCACCTTCTCCCACTATGTGGGGAACAAGATCCTTAATCAGATGACCAATCTGCTCTACAATTGTATCTTCACGGATATGGAGACATGCTATAAGGCGTTCCGCGCCGATATTATTCAGCACCTCACCCTGCGTTCGAAGAGCTTCGGATTCGAGCCGGAGTTCACGGCGAATGTGATGAAGCGGGGCTACAAGGTATACGAGGTCCCCATTTCCTATGACGGGAGATCATACACAGAGGGGAAAAAGATCACCTGGAGAGACGGATTCGTCGCGCTCTACTGGCTCTTGCGATGCAGATTCGAGTCGATGGACGTGGGTAAGGAAGCGCTCCTGAGGATGGAGACGGTGGAGAGGTACAACGACTGGATATTCGAGCGGGTCACGCCGTGGCTCGGCGACCGGATTCTGGAGGTGGGCGCCGGCGTGGGAGCGCTCACACGGAAACTTGTGGGCAAGCCGCACGTCATCGCATCGGACCCCTCCGATGATTACGTGCAGGCGCTGCGCAAGAAAGTTGTGGAGAGCGACAGGCTGAGGGTGGTGACCTATGACCCCCAGAGGAACGACGCGGTCCAATTCAGCGGAGAGAAGCTGGATACCGTTCTCTGCGTGAATTTGCTTGAGCATCTGGAGGATGATGACGCTGCGCTGCGCTGCTTCCACCAGACCCTCATCCCCGGCGGACGTTGTGTGCTCCTCGTCCCTGCGTGCAAGAGACTTTTCAGCAGGATGGATTCCGCGATGGGGCATCACCGCCGCTACTCGAAACGAGAGCTCGCTCAAAAGATTGAGGCCGCCGGTTTCACTCTCGAATATATCAGGTTTTTTAATCTTCTCGGCGCGCTTGGCTGGTTCGTCAACGGGAAGATTCTTCGGAGGAGGATGCTCCCGAGGAATCAGATGAGGATCTTCAATCTCTGTGTGCCGCTGTTGAAGATCGAGAACTGCCTGCGGCTTCCCTTCGGCCTTTCCCTCCTCGCAGTGGGCAAGAAAGAGTGAGCAGGCTCCAGGCCCCCTTCCGCCGGAGGGGGTAGATTTGTAATGCCGCAGTTTCGTTGGGGTCTTCTGACTTTGTTTGGATATACAGATTCTTATTATGGCTCTCTTTCATTCTGTGTGGGTGCAGTACATTCTCCTCCCCCCTTCGGAGGGGGAGGGGATAAAGATATTTACCCACACAAAGTGGAAGAGAACCCTTATTATAAACACGGATTAACACTGTGGGAGCGGCTTCCCACCGCGATAATCGGGGCAAGATGCCCCTCCCCCAATTGAATCACCTGAGACAATCCGTGTTCATCCGTGGTTTATATACCAGGACTTTCCCCGTTTTTTTAAAAAAGATTAATAGCTCACCGCAAAGGCGCAGAGCACGCAAAGAGCGATCGCAAAGAATAATTCATACTAGCCTGGCTCTCTGCATGATCTATCATCTCTGCGTCCTCCGCGTCTCCGCGGTGGAATATATGATCTCTTCTTTTTCCAAACTTGGAGTAGTACAGATGCCATATTTTGTATCTGTCGGGTAATTACCCGTAATGAATTTAGTGCTCAATATTTTGGGGAATCTCCTGGTTTATATACCCCTGTACTACTGTAGTGTTTCATAATTACAGTGCATAATTCATGTCATTGCGAGGAGCGTAGCGACGAAGCAATCCGCGAAGCGTCGCGAGCCCCGAAATATTCAGGGCGTGGCGATCTATCGTAGATCCCAAGCTTCGCTCGGGACGACCCGTCGGGTCGGATTGCTTCGCTTTCGCTCACAATGACAAATTAATGCTCACTATTTCTGAGACACTACACTACTAACCTCAAGAATGTTGTTTTTGGGCAAAGATTTTTACTTTTAAATCTGTAACTTATTGTTTCGCAGTAGGGTGCTTTATCTGTGTTCATCCGCAGTTATCTGTGTGTATCTGTGGTGAGTGTTAAAGCTTCAATGTGCATCACTGATGAGCACGGATATATCACAGATGCGCACAGATAGATTTGGCTGCGGCCTATGGCCGCGCTGTGTAACTGACGCGTTACGTAGATTCGTAATGCATCACTTATGGGTGGTACATTGCTGAATATGTCATTCCTGTGAAAGCAGGAATCCAGGTTTCATACTGGATCCCCGCTCGAGTTTACACTGAGCGCAGTCGAAGTGCCGGGATGACAAGTAAAAGGGATACCACCCATAACTGACGCGTTACGTAGATTCCCGATATTTCGTTGCCCCGGCACGCTCCAGGGTGTAGAATGGGCGCTCGGGTGGTTAAGCGGCAGTGAAGCGGCTGTGGAACCGTCCCCTCGATGTTGTGGAGCAGCGAGATTCTGATGAAACGGTATATAGTTACAGGAATTATCTTCATCCTCTGTCTCCTCATCTCCGGATGCGGGAAGAGGGAGGAGAGGCACTACGAATTGGCGCTCCGGTACAAGGAGAGCGGCGATTACGACAAAGCGATCGGCGAGCTCCAGGCTGCGATCAAGCTAAACCCCCGATTTGAGAAGGCGTACAACCAACTCGGTGTCCTCTATGGGAGGGTTGCCCTTTATGACAAGGCGGCGGAACAGTTTAAGAAGGCTGCGGAGATCAACCCGGAATTTGCCACCGCACACTATAATCTCGGTGTCCTCTATCAATCCCACCTGAACCGTCCCGCGGATGCCGTGTCCGCATACCGTCGCTACCTCGCCCTCACTCCCGGGGGACAGAAGGCGGAGTCGGTGAAGCGGATCATCCAGAGCCTGGTGCAAGACGCCGGCGTGCGGAGCGCCCTCGGCGACTCCGCGGAGGAGCTCCAGCTCGTTGCGAAGGGATTCGAGGAGAAGGGCGAGTACGAGAAGGCTGTCGAGGCGTACGGGAAGGCGGTGGCCAAGGAGCCTCGCTCCGCTTCCCGTGCACACCTCCAGATGGCGAAAATTTATGAAGAGAAGCTCGACAAGTCCGCGGAGGCGCTGAGACAGTACCAGGCCTACCTCGACGCGAACATCAATGCACCCGACGCGGCAGAGGTGATGGCAAGTGTGGCGCGGCTGCGGGGGAAGGTCGCACCGCCGCCCACTCCCGCCGTCGCTGTCTCCGATGTGCTCGCGCAAGCGGAGCGACTGCTCAAGGAGAAAGACGCGGCCCACGCAGTCGAGATCCTGCTCAAGGCGCGCGATGCCTTGCCGGACGACGACCGTATCCACGATCTGCTCGCGGAGGCGTACACGAGCTCGGGTGATCTCCGGGGGGCGGAGAGCGAGTATGAGTGGCTGAAGAGCCACCAGCGCGATTTTGCCTATGCGAAGGAGCTCGTCGCAACGTACCGTTCCCTGGGGGAAGAATCCCTCAAGGCGGACAAATATTCCGAGGCCGAGGAGCAGTTCCTCAAGGCGCTTGATCTTTCTCCTCAGGATGGGGCTCTCCACTGGGGATTGGCGCGCGCGCTCGCCGGCGGCGACAAGTTTCAGAGAGCCCTCGGAGAAGCATCGATTGCGCGAAATCTTCTCCCCGGGGAGGTGAGCGACAGTTCCATTGCGGATCTCCATCTTTCCCGCGCCCGCTTCCTGATGAGTCAGGGGCAGTATGACAGCGCCGCGGGAGCGCTGGAGGAGGCCAGGAGGCTGCGTCCGGAACTCGACCTGTCGCGGGAAATGGCGGATCTCTCCGAGGGGCAGGCGCAGGCGGCGCAACGCGAGGGGAATCTCGGAGTCGCCGAGCAGGGCTACCTGAGGGCGCTCAAGCTCGACCCGAAGCGCATCGCCCTGCGCGCAGAACTCGCCACGGTGTATGAGCAACTCGGGAGGTATGACAAGGCGCTCGTTGAGCTCGAGAAGGTTGCAGAGGGAGGAGAAGACGGCGCATCCGCCTACAAGGAGATAGCAAGGATCTACGAAACCTACAAGGGGGACAATGCGAAGGCGACTGCCAGCTACCGCAAGTACCTCGCGGCGAAGCCAAAGGCCGAGGATGCGAAGTCTATCGAGAAGAAGCTGAAAACATCGGAGCACGAGAAGGAGCAGATCGTCCATTACGAGCAGGAGGTTGTGCGCAAGCCGTCGAGCGCCCCCAACTATTACAACCTCGGAATTCTTCTCCAGCGTCAGGACAAGTACCGCGAGGCGATCGATGTCTACCGGAAAGCCCTGGCACTGGAGCCGGCGAATGCGCAGATTCACTTCAATCTCGCCTATAGCTACGACCGGTTGAAAATGTACGAGGAGGCGATAAGCGAGTACCGTAAGGCGATCCAGTGCAAGCCCGACTACCTGAAGGCATACAGCAATCTCGCGGCGATATACAAGGACAAGAAGTGGTATGGAAAAGCCATCGCCATGTTCGAGAAGGCCCTCACGATCGACCCGAACTACGCACACGCCCATCTCGGCCTCGGCTCCATTTATGCCGAGGGACTCAGGGACCGGCAGAAGGCGATCTTCCATTATAAGCAGTATCTTCGACTCCAACCGGATGGGCCCTACGCACCCCAGGTGCGCGCATGGCTCGGGGGGAAGGCATGAAAAAAATCTCGCGCAGGCGGCTCGGTGACTCTGCGGCGCGGTACGCGATCGCGTGTTCCCTCATCGGATTTATGGCGCTCCTGCCTTCCTGTGGAAGGCAAGAGACTGACGTAGGGAAGGCAAAGAAGGGTGTAGTCAAACACTACCGCCTCGCCACGGACAAGTATCGCGCGGGAGACTTTGACACCGCGATCACCCTGTATGAGAAGGTGCTCCAGCTCGACCCGTCGTTCTCCGATGCGCATCTCGACCTGGGGATAATTTATGATGATTATCGCGGCGACAAGGGGAAGGCAATCGAGCACTACAAGGAGTACCTCCGTCTGGAGCCGAAGTCGGAGAAGGCCGAGATGGTCAACCGGTGGATCCGGCACGCCGAGGAAGAGGGACTCTCGCAGGCGTCCGCTGCGCCAACGGCCGCCTCGAAGCGGGCCGAAGGAACGCAGGAGCAGATCGATCTCAACCGGGCGAGGGAGGAGATGGAAAGCCTGAAGGCTGAAAATGAGGCGTACCTCAGGACGGTGACAGTGCTCCGTGAGGAACTCGCTCAGATCAGGCAGACGAAGGAGGGGAGGGCGGCGGAGGGAAAAGTCGCCGCGGCGGGTAATGAGGGGAAAGAGAGTGCAGAGGCAAGGGATAAGCTGGTCGCCCTGACCCAATCGTGGGAGAGCGAGAAAACGCAGCTCTGGGATAAATACAGGAAAGAGACGGGAGAGTTCGACAGGACAATTCAGGTCTTGAAACGTGAGATTGAGGATCTGCGGGCAAAGAAGGAATCGAGCGATGAAGCGCTCAAGAAGGCCCAGGGGATGATCGGGAGCCTGCAGAAATCGCCCTCGCAGATAAAGGGCCCACCACCGCCACCCGAACCGGTTCAGCAGAAGCTCGTCCTCATGAATGAACGGATTGGAGAGCTCGAACGGGAAAAGGCGCTGTACCTCAAGGATAACAAAGCGCTCCTGTCGCGGCTCAAGAACTCAGAGAAAGAGCTTGAGTCTCAGCACGCCGTGGCGACGCAGGCTCAGCCTCAGATGGAATCGCAGCAACGCCTCGCCGCCGCAAAGGCCGATGCGGAAAAGGAGAAGCAGGAACGGGAACAGACGTACGAGAAGAAAATTATAGAGTTGAACGGTGCCCTGGCGCAGCAGAAGGCGTCCTACGAAAAGCAGCTTGCCGAGGCGAAGAGCGTAGCGTCCGGGACCGGGCGACAGGGTGTGCCCGTAGCGACGGTTGTCCCGGATCCCGCGCACATCCTCGCGAAAACAAAGGCTGATGCGGAGAGAGAAAAGGAGGAGCTGACACGCTCCTACGAGAAGAAAATCATCGATCTCCAGGGCGCTCTGGGGAGAGACAGGATCGCCATGCAGCGGGAACTTGCCACGACGCGGCAGGAGTTTAGCGTCCTCAAAAGCCAGATGGAAAGAAACAAGGAGACTGCCGGGAAGACGGAACAGGCCCGGACGGGGGTAGTCGAACGAGTCAGGGAACAGTCGAAGAGGGAGAAGGACGAAATGGAGCAACGGTTCCAGAGGGAAAGGGCCGTCCTCCTCGCAAGACTCGAGGCGGCGGGAAAGAAGGCTCCCGCGCCGCAGGCTCAATCCGCCCCTCCCGAGGTCCGGCGCACCGCCGCGGCGCCCCCAAAAATAGCCGCACCGACTCCCCGTGTGCGGCGTTACCAGGTTATGAAGGGGGACTCATTGCGCTCGATTGCGTTACGCTTCTATGGAAACACCGACCGATGGAGAGCGATCTACGACGCAAACCGCGCAACGCTCTCCAGCGTCAACGACGTCCGCCCCGGGAAAATATTGATAATTCCGTAGGAAGAAAACAGCATTAAGGATTAAGCCCTAAGGATTAAGCAAGAACTGCGCTCATTGCGTGGTATTCCCGCAGTTATACGGGGGTGGTCATTCCCGCGGAAGCGGGAATCTAGCGTAAAACCTGGACTCCTGCTCGAGTTTACACTGAGCGCAGTCGAAGTGCAGGAGTGACATTCCCCCCAAGAACTGATTCATTACATTGCTTAATCCTGAATCCTTAATCCTGAATCCTGTGGTTTTATGCTCCGAACCAGATCCTCTTTCGTAATCTCGCTTCTCTTCTGGGCGATCATGATGTGCACCCTGGTGGCCAGGCACCATGCCCTCGCGGGCAACGGGGCGCCGCTCGGATTATTCGCAGCCATC
The DNA here is from genome assembly GCA_026392015.1 of Candidatus Auribacterota bacterium. Lineage (GTDB taxonomy): Bacteria > Auribacterota > Tritonobacteria > UBA1439 > UBA1439 > JAPLCW01. The sequence goes on from JAPLCW010000123.1 coordinate 40,571, forward strand.
AGGAACCCGTTCGCCGCGGATACCTGGTACGCTATTTTTCGCAACCAGGATAAATTGGGATATGGGGAGACAAAGGTATCCGGGGATGTGGCGGGAGAGGCGGTTATATACAGGGTCGATCTCTATGTCAGGTTGCGCCTCCCGGAGGAGTTCTCCGTGCTGGGTGATATCAGCCTGCGCGATCCGGGCGGCATCGGTCATTTCTCGCTCCAGGCTCTTGGGGGTGGACGGAGGTTTTCCCTCAACGGCGAAATTCAGGGCGATGAGTGTCTCATAGAATATGATCTCGGGGATTCAGGCGGTGCGCCGGCGAGCATGAAGCTGAGTCTCCGCGGAATGGAGGGGAGAACGGCGATCCGCGACGAGGGCGAAGAGATCATGAATCTCAGGGGCGTTCTCAGTCCCGCCCGACGGTATCGGGTCTCCTCCCCATGGGGTGAACTGAAAGTGTGGATTGACGGGCGCGGGGTTCTGCTCCGCATGGATGCGCCCGGCGGGTTCACGATTATTCAAGAGCCGCGCACGCTCGCCAAGGAATGGTGAAATGATAGTAACTGCGCAGAAGACAGAAGCCAGGAGCCAGAAGTCAGAATACAGAATTAAGGGTTAATGCAGTTACTTGAAGGGGTCAGCAAGCTACTGGAAGCTTATGTGCAATCCATTCTGGATTCTGGATCCTGGCTATCTGCATAGTTACAAATGATAGTAACCACGGATGAACACGGCAATTTAAAGTGCAAGGAGGCAATACTCAGTTTTTAATATCAAGCTTGCTGCTGTTATTTTAATCCGCATAATCCGCGGTTAAGAAGACGTTTAAAAGAATTCAACCGCGGATTGGGCGGATTAGGCGGATTGGAAAAGGTGGAATGTATAGTAACCGCGTATGGACACAGATATGTACAGATTAACACAGGTGGTTCTCTTCCACGTTGTGTGGGAAAATTTCTTATCCACTCCCCTCTGAAGGGGGAGGGCGACGGTGGGGGTGAGAAAAGGACAGAGGGGTCCCAGTGCAACTCCTTCTAATCCAACATAGATCATCTCTGCATTTAAAATACCCCCCACCTTAATCTTTCCTTCGACAGGCTCCCCTCAAGGGGGGAGGAGAATGTAGCGCAGGAACACAAAATGGAAGAGACGCACACAGATAAATTGTAGTACTGGTTGGGATGGGGAGTGAACGGATGAACACGGCAGTTTAAAGGAGCGGAAGGTATTATTGGATACTCCGCCGTTGTTTAATTATCCCCGTAGGGGCAGAATTCCATCCCGCTTAGCGGGATGGATGAATGCAAATTCTTGGATCTTGCTTTTTCGGTTGTCATTCCCGCGAAAGCGGGAATCCAGAAAAGCGACAACCAATAAGTAACTGGATCCCCGCTTTCGCGGGGATGACATATGCACGAGTGCAAAATTCAAGTCCGGCGAAGCGTGTAAATAGAAAGTGCCACGGGCTTGCCCGTGGGCATCTACATCCGCGTAATCTGCGTAATCCGCGGTTAAAAACGTATAACCAGTGAGATCGCTGAGGTAGTGTTTCAGTGTCCTCAGTGGTTAAAGGGTTGAAACTGTGGGGGAGACGATGCTCGAACTGGTCGAGGTCTCGAAGAAATTCGGCGACACCCTGGCGGTGGACAGGCTGAGCCTCACTGTAGGGGCGGGCGAGTTTTTTGCGCTGCTGGGGCCGAACGCCGCGGGGAAGACCACGACGGTGAAGATGATCGCGGGGCTCCTCCGCCCGAACAGCGGCCGCATACGGATCGCCGGCAGCGACATCGTGCGGGACGGGACGCGTGCAAAATCCGCTCTGGGATACGTCCCCGATATCCCATTCCTCTATGACAAACTCACCGCTGAGGAGACGCTCGATTTCGCGGCGGCCGTCTATGGCATGGGGGATGCAGAGGGGAAGCGCGCAAAGGAGGAAATGCTCCTGCGGTTTGATCTCTTGAGGGAGCGCTCCATGCTCACCGAGGAGCTCTCGCATGGGCTGCGCCAGCGACTGGTGTTTGCCGTGGCGATGATTCACAAGCCCCGGCTGATGCTTGTGGACGAGCCGTTCGTCGGCCTGGACCCCCGGAGCACCCGTTCGGTCAAGGATGCCTTGAAGGGGTGCGCCCGGGAGGGTGGGGCGGTTCTGATGTGTACCCACACACTCCCGGCGGCGGAGGAACTCGCGGACCGGATCGGGATCATCAGCCATGGGAGGCTCGTAGCCCTCGGGACATTCAATGAAATCAAGAAGGCAGAGGGGCGAGAGGGGAGCCTCGAAGAGATTTTTCTCAAGGTGACCGCATCTAGCAGTTAGGGGCTAGTGTAGTGTTTCATAATTACAGTGCATAATTCATGTCATTGCGAGGAGCGTAGCGACGAAGCAATCCGCGAAGCGTCGCGAGCCCCGAAATATTCAGGGCGTGGCGATCTATTGTAGATCCCTCGCTTCGCTCGGGACGACCCTTCGGGTCGGATTGCTTCGCTTTCGCTCGCAATGACAAATTAATGCTCACTATTTCTGAGACACTACGCTAGTAGCTAGGGGTTAGGGATAGTGTTTCTCACACTTCTGTAATCATTATCGCGTGAGAAGGACCGGGAGAATTGAATGAAGGGCGAGAGGGCCGCGCTGATGCGCCTCAAAGCGCGGATTTTCGTCAATACGGTGCGCGCCGTGAGGAGCGAACCGCTGATTAAGAAAGCGGTCGTGACGTTTTTTGTCGCGCTCTGGATCTGCGGCGGCTTCTACGGCATGTACGAGGGCGTGCGATTCCTGATGAGTTTCCCCGGCGTCGGCGACTACCTTGCCACAAGACTCTTCTCCCTCTTCATCGCGGGCGTTTCGCTCATGCTTGTATTCAGCGCCATGGTTCTGGCGTATCCGATCCTCTACTCCCGTGGAGAGAACGCCTTGCTCCACTCCCTGCCCCTCACGCAGGGAGCGATCATGTCCTGCAAGCTATGGGAGACGATTTTCTTGAGCTCATGGGCATACCTGCTCATGGCTGTTCCCCTTTTGCTCGCCTACTTCATCGCGGGAGGGCTGGGTATACGCATGTTTCTTCTCTCCTGGCTCTTCTTTCTACCCCTTGTCGTAGTGTGCGGCGCCGCGGGGACGCTCGGGGTCCTCATCCTCGGCCGCTTTCTCCCCCGGGCGGGGAAATGGAGGTCATGGGGACTGCTTGCGGTTCTCGGTATCTGGGGTGTCTGCATCCTTTGGAAAACGGGGGGAGGCAATCGCGCGGGCGCGGACCAGGCGCTCCAGTTTCTGAATGTCATTATGGCGAGATGTGAAGTCGCGAGCTGGTTCCTCCTGCCGAGCAGCTGGGTTGCCGACGGTATTCGCAGCGCCGACGGCGGGCGCTACGGAGAGGCTCTATTTCTCTGGTTGGTGCTGGTGAGTAACGCGATCTTCCTCCTCTCCCTCTCCGAGCTGTTGGGTGAGCGGCTCCTCCCCGCAGCCTTGGATCGTTATAACAGCAGGGGTCAGTTCTCCGGGGCAAGGTCGCTACGTCCGCGGATCGCGCGGAATTCCCCGCTCCTCGCCCTGGCAAGCAAGGATCTCCTCACCTTCATCCGGGACGCGAGCCAATGGGGTCAGTTCGCCCTCTTTTTTGGTCTCCTCGGCATCTACTTTCTGAATCTCAGGAATGTTCCCTATGATATGGGAAGCCTCTTCTGGAGGTATCTGCTCTTTTTTCTCAATCTCTCCGCCCTTGGGCTCATACTCGCGGGTCTCAGCAGCCGATTTTTCTTTCCGTTGATGAGCGGTGAGCTGAAGCGCTTCTGGTTCCTTGGTCTCACCCGGTTCGGCGCGGGGGAACTGCTCTGGGAGAAATACCTGCTCTGCGCGCTCTTTACCGTGGGGGTCTCCGGGCTCCTCGCGTTGCTCTCCGGGATCATGCTCCGCGTCTCCCCTCTGCTGCTCGCCGGTTCGATCCTCTCCGTGGTGTTCATGGGGATTGCGATTTCAGGACTCTCGATCGGGCTCGGCGCGATCTACCCGAATCTGAAAGCCTCCGCGCCAGTGGAGGTGATATCGGGTTTCGGAGGAACCATGGTCCTTGTGGCGAACGTTGCGTACGTATTCCTCGCGCTCTTGATCCAGGCAATCCCTCTCTTCCTGCATGTCAGGGGATTGGTGCGCGATGACCGCTTTCCCCTCTATTTTCTCGGGGGGCTATGCGTGCTTGGGGTCGTGAGCTGCGCGGCAGCGCTTCTCTGTCTCTGTACGGCGAAGCGAAAACTTGAGACTATGGAGCTGTGAAGAATAATGTTTATCACAGATAAACACAGATTACACACAGATAAATTATAGTAATAGGGTGGAATGGTGAGTGAACCACGGATGAACACAGATGGACACGGCAGTCTAGAGTTCAAGGAGGCGCTACTCGGCTTTTAGCATCAGGCTTTCTGCCGTTGTTTTAATCCGCCTAATCCGCGCAATCCGCGGTTTAAAAAGCGTTAAAAAGAATTTAACCGCGGATTGGGCGGATTAGGCGGATTGGAAAAGGTTAAAGAATATTAACCATGGATGAACACGGATGAACACGGTGAAGAGGTTTTAGCGGTGTTAATCCGTGTTTATCCGTGGTTATTATGAAGTTGTTACTCAGTGCCTTCAGTGTTCTCAGTGGTTTGAATCCGTATGAATCTGATACTTTATGCTCCGGGCCGTCAATATGATTAAATGTGTAAGGAACGCGGGATTCTGCATGGGGGTGAAGCGGGCCCTCGATATTGTGCTGGGCCTGAACACGAAGGGGATGGGCCCTCTCTACACGGATGGCCCGCTCATCCATAATCCGCAGATCATCTCGCTCCTCGAAGAGAAAGGGATCAAGCCGCTCGCGGGGAAATCGCCTTCCCGCGGCATCATCGTGATCCGCGCGCACGGGGTGTCGCCCGCGCGCCGTGAGGAACTCGCGCGCACGGGCCTCCCCATCCACGACGCGACGTGTCCCAATGTCACCAAGGTGCAGGCAATCGTGAGCGACTATTCACGCCGGGGTTACACTATTGTCATCGTAGGTGACAGGGGACACTCCGAGGTAGAGGGATTGCTCGGATTCGCCGGAGGGCTCGGCAGGGTGATAGGAGGAACTGGAGAGGTCGATTCTCTCCCGATGGCGGGCAAGGTGTGTGTCGTGGCGCAGACGACACAGGATATTCAGTTATTCAAGGAAACCGCGGAGCGTATCAGGAAACGGGTGCCGGACTGCGAGGTTTTCGATACCATCTGTCTCTCGACGAAAAAAAGACAGAAAGAGACGATCGGACTCGCCAGAAACGTCGACGCGATGGTGGTGGTCGGAGGAAAAAACAGCGCGAATACCGGCCGCCTTGTGAAAATCTGCGAAGCGGTGGGAACCACTGTGTTCCCCGTTGAGTCCGAGAGAGACCTCGACAGCTTTTCCTTGCGCCCATTCCGGCGCATTGGGGTGACCGGGGGGGCGAGCACCCCCCGATGGGTGATCGAGCGGGTGGTTCAAAGGATCGAGGCCCTTCGTGCGCGCGGTGGCGCAAGGAAACGCGGGAAACGGGAGCGAGGGTGAAAAACAGCAGAGTAAAGGGAGCAGGGGTCTATCGGATCCGGTCGACGTACGGAATCTGGAAGTTCGCTATCAGCGGAAGAGGAGTGCAGTGGCTCATCCTCCCGCCTTCGCCGCCTGCGGCACGCACGGTACTCAGGTGGGCCTTAGCCCCGGGGAGAGGGCATCTGAAGTCGTGGGAAAAAGCGGGAACGATTTCCCTCGTTCTCACCCGGCTCATGGGACAATTAGCGCTCTACTTTTCAGGAAAAATAAAGACTCCCCGTGTGCCATTGGATCCGCGAGGGGAAGCCGTATTCGCCCGGAGGGTGTGGGGCGCGCTGCGCCATATCCCCTACGGGGAAACGAGGAGTTACGGAGAGATTGCGAAAGCGGTTGGCTCGGGAAAAGCATGCAGGGCAGTGGGGAACGCGTGCGCTGCGAACCCATTCCCGATCCTTGTCCCCTGTCACCGGGTTGTGGCGAAGAGCGGAATCGGCGGCTTCTCCGCCGGCCTCCGGTGGAAGAAGTTCCTGCTTGCACGGGAAGAGAGGCAGCAAGGCAGTAGTTAGTAGCCAGTAGTTAGTAGTTAGGCAAACAGCATACTGCTGCAGAATAAGTAGCGGTAAGGATCAAGCCGTAAGCTATAAGCAACATGCTTACAGCTTACCACTTAGAGCTGACTTCAGTTCCGTGTAATGCGTGGTAAATTCCAAATATTTCCCCGTAAGACTGACCCCTTACATGGATCGTGCAAAATAGTTTATGGACAGGAACAAGTTCTGTTATACTGATAATGCTTGGTGGCGGAGAACTGATGGGGGAGTGGGGATAACGATGGCGAAGGAGAGTGGACATGGAGAGGGGAACGCGGGACTCGCAGAATCCACTATTCGCGCGCGCATTTGTCCTCACCGTGTCGCTGGCCTCCTCGGCGGTGGTGTGGCTCGCCGTGGTGAACGCCCTGGGCTACACAATCCTCACGGGGTTCCTTTATTTCATAGGGTACTGTCTGGCAATGATCCTCTTTTTCGAGGCTCTCGGGTACTCGCTTCTCGGACGGTGAAATGAATAGAAAAGTGCCCACACGGATAAGAAAAGCCAGCGCGAACGCATCAGGAAATCATGGCAGCCCCACATGGGGGGCGCAAGTGGAATCCCTTGTGAGAGAGGGGAAGCTTGACGAGGCGGCGAGGATATACGCAAAATTCTCGAAGGGGAACAGGGGTGGAATGAGTCAAGGCCAGGTGCTCGCGCGAGCCTGTGCTGCAGCCGGCCATGTCGCGATCGCATCGAGGGTATACATGGACCTCATGAGGCGTTTCCCTGCGGAATACATTAATTACAAGGAGTTGGAAAAGCTTTACCTGCGCAGCGGACATCCCCGGAAGGCGGTTGCCCTCTATCAGGCGATGGGGTCCCGCCATCCGTTGAAGAGGAAAAGTTATAAGCGTCTCACCGGCATCTACTGGCGGCTCGGGGATATCCGGAGAGCCATCGCAACGATCAGGAGGGAGATCCAGGATTATGGCGTCACGCCCAAGCTCGGCCGGGAGTTGGGCAAGTTCTATATGCTGGACCGGAATCATGTGAAGGCGGCCGAGTCATTTCAGAATGTGCTCGCCCAGGAGAAGGGCGATCGGGATACGAGGGTCTGGCTCGGCGTTGCGCTCATGGAAAACGGTAACCACGAGTTGGCGGAGTACGAGTTCTCGGAGCTGCTCAGGGAAAAACCGCGGGATTTTCAGGCGCGCATTCATATGGCGGAACTCCGGATCAGAGAGAACAGGCTGCACGATGCGCGAAAGCTGCTCGACGAGATCGATCGCCTCCATCCGGACAACTCGCGCGTCAAGCTCTGTCGCGCGGAGATCGATTTCCTGGAGGGGAGGTTGGAGGACTCGCGGCAGCGCGGGGAGATCGCACTTGCCGAGACGCCCTTCTACTATGTGTGGGAGCAGGTCCGTTGCCACCGGCTTCTCGCGCATGTGTACCGGGCCCTCCACGAACTGAAGAACGCGCGTCTGCACAAGGAAATGAAGGATGCGCTCAAAAGGTCGCGCGATGTATTCAGCGGGTTGATACGTGTTGCGGAGCTGAAGATTCGCAATGGTGAGTTGGACGCGGGGAGGGAGATCCTCGAGCGCATCCTCGACCTTTACCCCGGCAACTCCCGGGCGCGAGTTGCTCTCGCGGAGGCTTTCCTTCTCGATAGAAACGATCGCCGGGCGATCGAGATCGCCGAAGAAGTTCTCAAGGATATTCCCCCGCGGTTTGCGGTGGAGCCGGTGCGCGCGCACGCGATACTCGCCAAGGCATACGGCAGGCTTGCGGATAAGGAGAAGGCGGCGCACCATAGGGCACAACGCGCTCTCCTCCATGCGAAGCTGAGCGGGCGCTCCGCATCATAGGTTCCCTTTAGAACACTCCCCCCGCCCTCACACGGGCGAACGTTATTATCCCCCAGAGAAAAAACCAGCCGGATCGATTTATCAATTATTCTAATGTTTTAACCGCAGATTGCGCGGATTAGGCGGATTGGAAAAGGTGGAATGATAGTAACTGCTCAGAAGCCAGAAATCAAGAGTCAGAATTCAGAAGACAGAATACAGGAGACAGGAGATAAACGTTTCCTTGAAATGCCGTTATTCTTAATTCTGTATTCTGGATTCTGTATTCTTGTTTTTCCGTTCTGTCTCCTGACTTCTGGCTACCTGCATAGTTACAAATGATATTAACCACGGATGAACATGGTGAAGAGGCTTTAGCGGTGTTAATCCGTGTTTATCCGCGGTTATAATGAAGTTGTTGTTGAGTATCTTCAGCATATTCAGTGGTCTCAGTGATTAAAGGGTTCTAACCGCGGATTGGGAGGGTTGCACGGATATTCTTATAATCCGCCTAATCCGCTAAATCCGTGGTTACATACATTATTCCGTTTCACGAATGAGCCAGCCTAGCGCCTCATCCGGGCGATATTTCTTCGCGCCTCGCCCAAGTTCGGATCTATGGCGAGTGCCGTGCTCCAGGCACTCCGCGCCTCCGAAACGCGCCCCAGCCTGTAATAGCAGATCCCCATTTTTGAATAGATGGAAGATTCTCTCGGGAGCAGACTCGCCGCCTTGGCGAACTGCTCCAATGCGCGCGCGTAGTTTTCCTGCTGGAGGTAGATGCGGCCGAGGTTCGCATAGGCGGCGCCATCCCCGGGGGAGAGCGCGACGAGTTTTGTGAAACACTCGAGCGCTCCACGGGTATCGCCGATCCGGGCGCAGTAGATGCCCCGAAGATTCAGGAGGGCGCGGTGTTCGCGAAGGATATCATCGAGGAGGGAGGGCGGGATCTGCTCGTCGCTCAGATCGTCACTGAGCCGGTTGATCTCTTCCAGATATTCCGTGCGTCCCGGCTTCCGCTGTGCGGCCCGCATCAGTTCGATGAGCGCGGCGGCTTTCTCCCCGGAGCGCAGGTATATTCTTGAGAGGTGGTAGTGAGGGGCGGATTCCTGCGGGGCGGCCCGGATTGCCTGCTCAAACTGGACACGCGCTTCTGCACGGCGCCCCCTGTGCTCCAGATACAGGCCCAGGTTGTCCAGAACCATCGGAGAGAGGGGATCCCGCTCCCGCGCCTCCATGAGATACTGCTCGGCCTTCGGCCAGTCGCCCATCTCCTCATAGATGGAGGCGGTGGTGACGAGCCCTTCCGTGTTGCGGGGAAATAGGGCGAGGTATGCCGCAATCTCCTTCAATGCCTCCGCATATTTCTTCTGTTCTCTGAGCACAATCGCCGATCGGAGCTGCCCCTTGCCCTCCTCAGGCCATGTCTGCTCGATAAAGCGGTATTGACCGAGCGCATCTCCGAGTCGCTCCTGCATTCTGTACGCATCCCCGAGGAGAAGTCTCGCCTCGCGCGAGCGCGGATCCGATGCGACAGTCTTCTCGAATGCGCTCACGGCGCACACATCCCACCCCATGGCTTCGTAGATACGTCCGAGTCCGGTGAAGAACATGGGAGGGCGCGGGTAGATGCTCCGGAGGATGCCTTTCATAAGCGTGAGGGCTTCGTCAAATCGTCCCTCGATCCTGTATTTGCGCGCGAGAAAGAACCGGGCCTTCCAGCTCGAAGGGGAAGCCTCGATCGTCCGCTCCCACAGCGTCTGTTCGTCGCGCCAGTATCCTGTCCGGGTGAGTGAACTGGTAAAGCAAAAGAGCAGGAGGACGAGCAGGAGGCCGGTCGCAAGGCGCGCGCGCGTGTGCAGGAGCGTATCAGTCATCGCTGCGAGGAGGAGACAGAACCCCATAGATGCGAAGTAGATACGCTGCTCGGCGATCGGACGCCCTGCGATAAAAAAGATATTGCATACGGGCAGCAGAGAGATAAGGGTGAGGGAGAGCGCGAGGCCGGCCACGTTTCTCCTGCGAAAGGCCGCGCCGGTACCGGCGATGAGAATAAAAATCAATGCGGCACAGATCAAGAGGGGGAGGGGAGCGTTCGGATCCGGTCTGACGAAAGTACGGTCAATGGAAAAGTTTGCCGGAAGGGACAGCATCATCAGGTAGGATGCAGATGTTCGTATCACCGTGAGGGAATGGGAGATCACTCCGCTCGTGAGCGCGGGGTATGCCCGTTTCACGCTCTCCGGGCTGAGAAGGAAAAACTTCATGGCGAGGATGACGAATGCGATGAGGAAGAGTGGAATCAGACAGCGCAGGGCGCGGCGGCGCGGAATCTCCCGGGAAAAGAGGAAGAGCGCGGCGCAGAGGAGAGGAACGATGAGCGCGGTCTCCTTCGTGAGGGAAGAGAGGGTGAAGGAGATCAGCGAGAGGGTGAGAAGTGGAACAGAAGGGTGTCGGCCGATGCCGTAGCGCACGCAGGAGATGAGGCTCACGAGGGCAAATGCCGCCGAGAGGAGTTCAGAGCGATTTTGCACCCAGATGACCGCCTCGCTGTGCATCGGGTAGAGCGCGAAGAGAATGCCCGTCGTTGCCGCAATCCGGAAGCTCCCGAAGACGAGGAGGATGAGAAGGGAAAGAGCGGCGCAGTTGAAAGCGTGGAGGAGAAGGTTCGTGAGATGATATCCGAGTGGATTCTTCCCCCAGAATTCGTGGTCGAGCATGTAAGACCACATCTCAAAGGGTCTGTAATCTTCGGGGAAAGCGCTCTGTTGCCAGTAGGAGGGGGCGAGGGCCTTGAGGAAACCCGTCGCCTGCGAGAACAAAGGGTTGTTCAGAATCAGGTCTTCATCGTCCCAGATAAAGGGGGTCCGGAGCGCAGGCCCGAAGGCGAGAAAGATGAGGAGTGAGAGAGACGCAAAAATGATTATTGCACGGGCTCTTTTGCTCATCGGATCCTCTGTGCCAAGGAATTATACGTTGTAACCGCGGATTATGCAGATTAAAACAACAGCAGAAAGCCTGATGTCCATAGTTAAATAGTGCCTTCTTGAACTTTAAACTGCCATGACCATCTGTGTTCATCCGTGGTTAATATCATTCCACTATTTCCAATCCGCCTAATCCGCACAATCCGCGGTTAGAACCTTTTGACCTTCGAGAACACTGAACAAACCATGACTCGGTGCTCTCTGTGCCCTCTGTGTCTACATCTTCTGGTTACGGCCTTTTGGCCGCGCTGCGATATCCATTATGCCAAAAGCCTTGATCGCTGCAAATTGCTTGTGATAGCCTTGTTCGCCGAGCAATAGATTATTAACCGAGGATTTCGCCGATTACTTGGATTTTCATTGTGTAATTCGCCGAATCCCTGCACGCCGGCAATCAGGCGTGTAATCAGATGTTACAACCCATATGGCCACGTGGTGGTTCAGGAAGTTCCTAGGGGCGCTGTTGATCCTGTACTGCGCAGGATTGGCGCACTACCTGCTTTCCCGGCCCGACGCCTTCCAGTGGGATTTCAGGGTTTACTATGAAGCCGGCCGGGCATACCTCCGCGGCGCCAATCCATACGATGCCACCCTTGCGGCCGGGGTTGAGGGATACGCCGCCCCTCGAGGGTTCCGGTTTTATTATCCCCCCGTCGTGCTTCCGCTGCTGGGTATTCTTGCGTCCAGGGATTATACGACTGCGCTTCAGGGTGTGTTCATCTTTAAGTGCGCCCTTCTTATCGGCCTCATTTATTTATGGGGAAGAGAGTTTCTACCGGGAAAGCCGGATCTGCTGTTTTTCCTTTTCTGCCTGGTGGCGTTTAACGGGTGCATCTATATTGATTTCAAGGCCGGCAACGTCTCTGTCATAGAGCAGTTTAGCCTATGGCTTGGATTTTACTTTTTTCTAAAACGCCGGCTTCTTCTGTTCTGCATCCTTATCATCTGTTCGTCACTCTTCAAGGTCACCCCGCTCGTGTTTCTTGGGATGCTATTTTTTTCCGGGGATACAAAAAAGTATGTCTGGGCGTGGGTTTCGGCCGGCGCTGTTGTTCTTGCCACTGCAGCGTCCTATATTTTTAATCCGGTGCTCTTTACGAGGTTTATGCTCAACGCGGGAAGGGTGCTCGACAGGACCATTGTCATGAGCCAGCCATCCACCTTCGATCTCCTGGAGGATCTGATCCGGATGATGAAGATGAATATGGGCCGAACGCTCTCATCAGGTGTTCATCTGGCCGTTTTTGGAGTGCTGGTGGCGGTAGTGCTTATTGTTACCGTGCGCAGATTCATCATGCTGAGATCTCTTGATCTTGCCGACCGCGAGAAGATTATGATATTTATGGCGTGCACGGTGTACGCGATGGTAATGCCGAACTTCGAGGATTATGAATACATAATCCTTATTGTGCCCGCCTACTGGATATTGAAAAGGTCGGGAGACGTCAACTTCTACCTCCTCTTCTTTGCATTCACGCTCTTCTCCTCCGTGCTCACCCCCCTCCCTCTGATTCGTCCCCTTGTCAGGATCATAATTGAATATAGCCCGCTCGTGCTCGCCTACCTGATGTGGGGGGCCTACCTGCGAGAGGTGGCGCATGAGTGCGCGGCATCAGGGGCGTGTGGGTCCGGCGAAAATAAGTTAGGAACTATTTGACAGGCTAACGGGGAACTGGTAGCATTTCACAAAATAGTAGAATAAAGTAGAGACTAGATATATATTTTTGATATAGTTCTTGAATTACGGAAGCACATGGTCTACTATATATCGCAATTCGAAATGCGCGATTGAGAGAAGAGGCGATAAAAAAATGGAGGGCTCTTCACGATGAAGACCGGCGCGCGATGCTGCACCATCCCCGTTGCATTCTTTTCCCCCGTACTTATTCTTGGTCTTGTAGTTTCGTTCAGTCTCATGGGATCCATAAGCTCGTCTTACGGCGAATCGTCCGGGCCCGCGGCGGGGTCTGAGACGAAGGACTTCGCCATGCTCGCGTCATCCGCCGAGGCGGCAAACGCTGCAGAGGGTGCGGAGAGTGCGAAGAAGGCAGACGAGGTGGTGCCGGATACTACCTCACCCGGTCAGCAGACAGTGGAAGTGGTAACGCCGGGGGGGGCGCCCAAGGAAGGTCCTCCGGTTCCGACGGTGGACGATATTCAAACCGTTCTCTCCCAATTCTCGAATGAGCCGACGGTTCAGGAAATCCAGGAGGTCGCGATGCGTTTCGCGGAGGTGCATCCAGATCTCATAGAAGGCTGGAGAAAAGGCGCGAAGTACCGCGCGCTCCTCCCCAAATTCGATTTTACGGTCGATACGGGACGCAAATTCCTTTCGAGATACCAGACGATTGATCAGAGAAGCACGAAGAATTGGACTGAGGATTTCACGGAAGACTTTACGGAGATGACCCCGAAGACCGCATTTGATATCAAGGACATTCTGAGGACCAAGGAGCGCGACGAGACAGACCTGACCACGCGTAATCTTGCGGGAGATGACCGCTTCCATACCCAGGATTTCACGTTCAAGTTCGAGTGGGATTTCGGCGATTTCCTGTTCAACCCCGACCAGGTGAGGATCAGCGACGAAGCGCGCGATCTGGTTGAGCTGCGGAATGATGTCCTTGAAGAAGTCACGCAATTCTACTTCCAGAGGAGAAACTCACAGATTGACCTTCTCCTTTCGCCTCCCGATGAACTGCGCGACAGGCTGCGGTTGGAACTCCAGCTCCAGGAGGTCACCGCAAACATCGACTATCTCACCGGCGGATACCTCACGCAGCGCCTGAACGATGTGAAAACAGGCGTCACGAGGAAATCCAACATCATCAAGCGCATGTTCGCCATCTAGGACCGGAGCGTGACTTTTATCCGTCTTAGCAGAAGACCTTGGATGCTGCGCCAGGCCGTAGGGTCCCAGTTGCTGCCTCCCGGCAGACAGGGATGAATGCGAAGAGTCCGATAGCAAATTCCGATGGCGGGCGGATAACTCCGCAGAATGGCGGGGTCAATAAGAGAGTACGCGCGTGCGCCAGGGATCCCCGTAGTATTATTTTTCTCATCCTCTTTGCCTCGTCCGGCAGGCTGACGGCATTTCCCGATTCTCAAGATGTCGCGCCCGATCCTTCCCCGTCCGCTAGTGGATTGTCGGTCTCATCCCAGGGAAAATCTTCCTGTTCCCCCTCCGTCCTGCCCGGGACTACCCCGAAGGAGGCAATTGCGAGCACGGTTGCCGTGATTGCCTTTTCAAAAACAGACAAGAAGGAATCACGTGACTGGCTCTCACGCGAGCTGGCGGATTCTCTCATTGAGAAGCTCCACACATCCTGCGCGGTGAATATTCGTCCCACCGACCGTGTGCGCACGCGCGAGAACAACCTTAAAGGAAAGCCCTCGGGGGTGATGCATCTGGACGAGGCAGCGGACATTGCGAGGCTCACCGGCGCGGATATCATTCTTGTGGGAAACTATCAGTTCATGGGGAACGACCTGTGCGCCGAGGTGCGCTCTTTGCGTCCCGACCGGAGCGAAGAGAAGGGGCCAATCAGGCTCAGAGGTCCGGCAGATCGGATAGGAGAGCTGGAGGGGCGTCTGGCGCTCTCCGTGGCGAAACTCATAGGGTTGAGCATGAACGATGCGCAGCGGGAGAAGATCATGGCGTGTCAGACGCTGAATCCGGTAGCCTTCGAAGAGCTGTGCAAGGGGAAGCAGGCTCCGGAAGGTTCCCACCGCAGGATTCAGCACTTACAGAGGGCGATTCAGGCGGATCCATCCTGCGCAGAAGCGCACTACCTCCTCGGCACCACATACTATGGCATTGGGGTGACGTATCAGTACGTGGAATGGTACGAGAAGGCGATCGAAGAATATCGTAAGGCGGCAGCTCTCACGCCGAATTCCGCGAAGATATACTGCGGGCTGGGGCTCGTGTATATGCTGATGGGGCGCTATGAACTTACGAAAAGCTCGATGGAACGCGCCCTCGCGCTGGATCCGGATATGAAGCTCGCGAGGGCATATCTCAATCGTTTGAAGAGCATGGGATTCTGAACCTCGCTCTTAGTCAGAATTCAGAAGACAGAATACAGGAGACAGGAGATAAACATTTCCTTGAAATGCCGTTATTCTTAATTCTGTATTCTGGATTCTGTATTCTTGTTTTTCCATTCTGACTCTTGAATTCTGACTATTCGAGTAGTTCCTTTGTCATTCGGTTTAGAGGGGCGTGTGTCTCTTTGTGCCCTCTCCCTGCGAGGGAAGTTTGTTCCGGTTTTGCCGGGGGGGGGCGGCGGGAGCTTGCCCGCCGGAGAGTGAGGGGATACGCTGCATGAGCATTTCCATCTTGATGGCGTTTCGGAGGGCCTCTTCTCCCCCGGGGGTGTTTACTCCGAGCACCTTTGCCGCCTCTTCGTACTGCTCCTTCGCCTTTTTCAAGTCCTGCTTGGCGAAGTAGGCGGTTCCGAGCTCGAACTGTGCCCTCTCATGCTTAGGGTTATCCTTGATTGCTTTTTTATATTCGATAACGGCGAGGTCCCACTGTTTTTTTGAGGCGTAGCAAAGCCCAAGGTTGTAGTAGGTCGAGCTCAGCCCGGGGTCGAGCTCAACGGCTTTCTTAAACGATTCGATTGCGGGATCAAGCTTGTTCTGCCCATAGAGGCATAGACCGATATCATTGTACGCGATCGCGTTCTTGGGATCGAGTGCGAGAACCTTGTTGAATTGAGTGATCGCTTCATCGAATTTCTTCTGCCGGAGAATCTTCTCCCCCTCCTTGAGCAAACTGCCGGTGGGGGCATTCTCCTGGCTCCCGGAAGGCACGGTTGGGGTTGTGCCGGGGGTGAGAGACGGAGGAACGGACGGTGACTCACGCAATTCCTGAGCCGCAGGGGCGGTCTCGCGAGGGGGGATGATCGGACTTTGGCTCGGGGCCTGCCCCGTGAGTATGGTTGCAGTGGTACACAGTAATAATAGCCGGGTCATCGATGAGCTCCTTGCTACGGTTGTTTCCATAAGGTAATATACTATCATGCGAATGTCAAGGCATTCGCATCAGGACTTTCCCCGTTTTTACTGAAAAGCTTAATAGCTCACCGCAGAGACGCAGAGTACGCAAAGAGCGATCGCGAAGAAATAATTCATAATAGCCTGATCCTTTGCGTGATATATCATCTCTGCGTTCTCCGCGTCTTCGCGGTAAAATATAAACGTAATGAAAGGAGAAGGAGAAACAGGTGAAATCGGATAACTCACGCGTGCTCAATGTCGCGCATCGCGGGTATTCGTCGCTCTATCCGGAAAATACTATCCTCGCCTTCGAGAAAGCCATCGAAGAGCGGTGTGACATGCTCGAGCTTGATGTACAGCTCACCGCGGATGGGGAGATTGTGGTGTTTCATGATTTCACGCTCGAGAGAACAACAGACGGCAGCGGAGAACTGGGGCGAAAAACTCTTGCGGAGTTGAGGGAGTTAGATGCAGGATCATGGCGGGGAGTGCGATTCGCCGGTCAGAGAATCCCCACGTTGCGTGAACTGCTCGATTGTGTGCGCCGGCGCGTAAAACTCTATATTGAAATAAAGGCGCGCGAGGGGATCGAGTACAAGACGTTGAATGAACGTCTCTGCAGCACGCTTGCCGGGCTCCTCTCCCGGGAAGCGGGAGGGAACGAGCTATTGCTGGCATCTTTTGATTCGACGTGTCTCAGACAGATGAAGGAACTTATCCCGGAGTTCCCGCGGGGTTTAATTTGCTTTCGCATGGATGCGTTGGACGGAATGCCGGAGCTTGTGGACTGGATCTGCCCGTACCGGAAAAATGTCAATTCTTCCCTCGTGCGGAAAATAAAGGAAAAAGGGCTGAAGATATGTCCCTGGACTGTGGATGATGCGGAAGAGATGTCGCGCTTGATCGGGATGGAAGTGGATGCGATTGCAACGAATAACCCTGCGCTGCTCCGGGGGGTGATTGCTGCGGGGAAACGTAACTGCTCAGGATCCAGAATTCAGGAGTCAGGAGCCAGGAGTTGGAATGAGGACGCCAGCGGCGACATTTGAGGACTTGGGATACGGCGATGTTTCAGAGTTAATGCAGTTATTCGAAGAGGTCAGTAAGCTACCGGAAGCTTATGCGCGATCCATTCTGGATTCTGGCTTCTGACTACCTGAGTACTTACGGGGAAACCATCCACGCGCTGTGCGCTGCTCGCGAGATTGCTGCCTATACCGATAGCGTGCTCCCTGACGAATATCGATCAGCCTTTAAAGAAAAATACCGCCTTGCCGAGATTGCTGATCCACCGATCGGTGTGATGGGTGCTGAGCGGAGTTCCCGGAGGGACCATTACGGCAAAGATCGTCCAGAAACCGGGCAATAAACTGCTGTTGAGCTTTGCCCCGAAGAGGGGACCGCAGAGCAGGCCTATGTCTTGACCGTCCCAGAACAACACCGGGTGGTTATAGAGTTTGCCCTTGGCAACGGAAAAGCGATTAAGGAACCTGATATTCCCAACAGGGTCTCTCGCCGCAACATAAAGATCCACCGTAGTGGGGAGAATCGAGATCACCTGAGTGGTAAGCCCAACGCCCGGCTCTTCGATGACGACGGTTTTTGTCGCAGGCTCGAGAGCGAATACCACGGGGAACGGCTGCCCTGTCGTCAGCGATATCGGGAAAGGCGTGGGCTGGAGTGCCGCTGCACAGGGATCACCCCCTTCATCGGGAGGACATATGAACACATGGAGGGTGACTTCGCGGCTCGCGACATCGATATCTTCGGTGGCGGCGGACAGTTCTTTGAGCGTTTCCTGATTGACTTCTGCAATGTCTTTGTAATCCAGCTCGGGGGAGGGTATGTATTCAGGACCGTTCGGCCCGGAGCGATAGAGATCGTACTCGTAGCCGGCCATCGGGCCTATGAATGCTTCCGCATCCACGGCTTCAACAAGGCCATCGGGGTAGCGCGGTTCGTTAACGTCGGCCAGAGCCTTGGAGAAGGTTCCATTGACTGTGAAAATAAAAATGGGGACAGAGAGAAATCCAAGGCATAGAAAAAGAGCGATAGCACCTTTACCGAGTCGATCTTCCATAAATTTTCCCCTCCTCTCCACGAATTGTGGATTATATTACCATAGAGGCACCGAAAAATAGTATATAAATCTTACAATTCTTTTTGACGGAGCACGTTATATGCGCATGAAGCGCGCGGTGCGAGCTTTTATCCCTCGTAGCCGCCACGGCTCATATCAGGATGCGAGTGCCCGCTGCACATTACATCAGTATAATTTATTATCTCAAAAATCGAGCGGCGAGTAGATGTTTTTTTAGTATACTGGGTAATGGGTCAGTCTTGGGGGGTATCCCTTTCACTTGTCATCCCCGCGAAAGCGGGGATCCACTATGAAACCTGGATTCCTGCTTTCGCAGGAATGACATATTAAGCAATGTACCCCCCATAAGTGACCCCTTACTATACTGGGCAATGGGTCACTTATGGGGCGGAGGATACATAATGTTGTGTTGTAGGGGCGCGATCCTTCGGCAATGTCCCTTCGACTTCGCTCAGGGTCTTCGACAGGACAAGTTTTATCGCGCCCGGGTTCGATCCTTCGTCTGAGTTTATACTGAGCGCAGCCGAAGTGCTCAGGACAGGTTCATCGAACCCCTACAATTTATACTACCCCTCCAAGACTGACCCAATACTATACTGGGGCTCAACGGTGCAGATTTTCCAATTGCTGCTGTAGAGCATAGTATCCATTGCCGAGGATGAGAGGAGTCCGGCTCATGCCGATTTATGAATACCGCTGCGCGAAGTGCGGAGCGACATTCGAGATACTCCAGATGAGCGGAGTGGGGCACCCCGCTGTCAGGTGTCCGGAGTGCGATTCAAGGAGGGCGGCGCGGCTCTTTTCCCGATTCGGGTTCACATCGGGATCGAGGGTGCGGAGTTCCTCGGGCGGAAGGGGTTGCGCATCGTGCAGGCCTTCGCCGGGAAAGTGCGGCACGTGTGGGGGAAGATGAAATGAAACGAATCTGGGCGCCATGGAGGAAACAGTACGTCGAGCAAGGGACCCCGGAAGGGTGCATCTTCTGTCTCAAGGCAGCAGCGGGCGACGATGCGAAGCAGCACGTGATTACGAGAGGGGAAAGTTGTTTTTCCATGCTCAACCGATTCCCCTACAACAGCGGTCACCTGATGGTTTCGCCATTCCGCCATGTGCCCGGTCTTGGGAGCCTCGATGCGCGTGAGCTTACAGAGCTGATGGTCATGGTGCGAGATTCTATCTCGCTGCTCGATCTGAAGCTCAGTCCTGACGGCTTCAATGTGGGGATCAACCTGGGGCGCGCCGCGGGCGCGGGGGTTGCCGATCACGTGCATATTCACATCGTCCCGCGTTGGGAGGGGGATACAAACTTTATGCTCGTCCTCGGTGAGACGAGGGTGATCCCCCACGCGCTGGATGAGATGTATAAAAAGCTCATCTCAGGGTAACAACTCTCCCGAACTTCAAGGTCCATCACCGATAAACACAGCGCGGCCTTAGCATGGATTATTCACGAGGCGGCCGTAGTAAAAGAGACATAACCACTGAGGGCACTGAATATTATATTTGGACGCAGATTTGCGTAGATGAACGCAGATTAACAAAAGAGGCGGATTGAAGTCTTGAAGTTTTAAGCGCAAGCTGTATTTGTATCTGCGTGTTCTGCGTTCATCTGCGTCCTGAATGCGATTAAGATATCAATGAGATGGTTGTGTGAACCGTTCAGTGACCTCAGCGTCTTCAGTGGTTAAAAGCGTAGAGGACACAGAGAATTTTGATGTAGCCTCTTTAACTTTAATCAGGCTTCTCAATTGTGGGAGGGGCATCTTGCCCCGATTATCTCGGCGGGAAGTCGCCCCCCTATTTATGGTGGCCTCGCTGTGTAATTCAGGACAGGGAAAATCCTATGTCCATCGGGGCGGGGGTGAGGGATCGCACGATGCCTTCGGTTGTCCATTGACGCGCTCGCACGATGCGCGAAAAATGATTGTGATTATGAGGCCATTTCGGGTATCATAGAATTGCGCGGCGAATCAATTTCTTTTCTTTTCGAAATGATGTCCCGCATACGGAGATGGAGGGGATAATGGGTTCCAATAGCGTGCAGGGGTTATGCGTTGATTGCCTAAAAAATGACTCCTGCGAATACATGCCCGCGACCGGCGGGCGATTGCTCCGGTGCCTGGATCGCCAGACAGAGACAGAGTCTCTGCAGTCGATGAGCCAGGGATCGGAAGATTCGCCCGGATCAAGTTTTATCGAGTCGCCGGCTCTGGACTAGTTTGGTGAGAGCGCCCGGGATCCCCGGCTCCTTTGTGCCTGTCCGGGAGTTGGTTTCACGGTAACCCTGGGAGAGCTGCCCTGGCTCTCAATAGCACACGATGGACGTCGGAATCATCGGGCTTCCTAACGTAGGAAAGACCACTATCTTCAATACCCTTGCCGGCGCCCACGCCCCGAGCGAGAACTACCCATTCTGCACCATAGAACCCAACAAGGCTATCGTTGCGGTTCCCGAGCGAAGGCTTGATCGCCTCGCGGCACTGATCACACACCAGAAGATTATCCCCGCCCACGTCGAGTTCCTGGATGTCGCCGGCCTCGTCGAGGGCGCCAGCCGCGGCGAAGGGTGCGGCAACCGCTTCCTCAGTCATATCAGGGAGACCGAGGTGATCGCGCAGGTTGTCCGCTCTTTCAGCGGCGAGGGCGTGGCGTATCCGTTCCCTCAAATCAATCCAAAGAAGGAGCTCGGGGTCGTCGCGACGGAGCTTTTGCTCGCGGACCTGGAGGTTGCCGAGAGGGCCCTGAAAAAAGCTCCTTGTGAGGATGAGAAGACTCACCTGCTCTCCACATTCAGGGACGCGCTCGCCGGGGGAAAGGCGCTGCGGGAACTCTCGATCTCTGACGGAGAACGCTCTTGTGTAAAAGAGTTCGGCTTTCTCTCGCTCAAGCCGTTGATCATCGTCGCGAACATAGGAGAAGCCCAATCTGAGCGCGAACGGCGGTGGGTGGAAGAGCGGGAAGGAGAAGCCGCCCGATTGGGAGTGGAGAGTATCTCAATATGCGGCGCAGTGGAGCAGGAGTTGAGCGCGCTCTCCGAAGAGGAGGCGGCGGAGTTCCTCCGCGAGTTGAATCTCCCCGAACGGGCGCTCCCGCGCTTCATTCAGAAGTGTTATCGGCTTCTACGATTGGTCACCTTTTTCACCATTGAGGGGGGCATCGTCCAGGCGTGGGCGGTGCCGGAGGGGACAACCGCGCCCCGGGCTGCCGGATACATACACACCGATATGGAGCACGGCTTCATCAAGGCGGAGGTGATCGCCTTTGACGACATGGATCGTTGCGGAGATCTGTCCGTGGCGCGCGCGCAGGGGCTTCTCAGAATCGAGGGGAAAGAGTACCTGGTGAGGGACGGAGACGTGATCCGGTACCGGTTTGCCGCAGTGAAGAGTGGAAAGTGAATGGGGGAGAGCGGGGCATGGTGGCGGAGTGCACACCGCAAATCATAACCTCGTAAATCAGCCCTAAGTGGTAAGCGGTAAGCAGTAAGCATTTTGCCTATAGCTTACGGCTTGATGCTTATTGCTATTCGGAGGTTTGATTTTTGAAGTTTGAATTTCTGTAGGCGGGACATGCCGTACTCTCCACTTTACACCCCGGCAATGGATACCGTATACTGTTTTTCCCATATGAATCAAGAAAATACCAGCCTTTCAAGAAATGTTCTTGTGCTCAACAGGCTCTGGCAGCCGGTACACATTTGTGGCGTGCGCAGGGCTCTCAGCCTTCTGTATAAAGACCTTGCCCATGTGGTTTTCCGGGAGAATGGCAGCTTCGCCACCGTGGCATTTCCGCACTGGACCGAGATGAACGGCAACGGTGACGCGCTTTGTGTGAGGACGGTCTCAATGAGAATTCACATTCCCGAAATCATTCTTCTCAAGAATTATGACCGCCTGCCTCTGAGAGAGGTCAAGCTGACCCGCAGGAATGTGTATCTTCGTGACAGCAATACCTGCCAATACTGCGGCAGAATATTCAGAGAGGGAGATCTCAATCTGGATCATGTCCTCCCCCGGCATCTTGGCGGAGGCACCACCTGGACGAACGTGGTGTGCAGTTGCGTGGCGTGCAACCTCAGGAAGGGGGAGAAGACGCTCGATACCTCCGGCATGGGGCTCATGCGGCCTCCGCGGAAACCCCGCTGGTCTCCGTTCAATCGCATTGCGTTCAGAGGCGACGCCTACCCGAGCTGGGAGCATTTTCTGAGCCCCTCGGCTTGGAAGGTGCAGATAACGGTCAGCGACGGACTGAGTTAAAAAACCAGAATACAGGAGTCAGAATACAGAATTCAGAATATAGAATCCAGAATTCAGGAGTCAGAATTTAGAATACAGAATTCAGGAGCCAGAAGACAGCGGCGGTCAGTCGTTATGAGTTTCTTCTGTATTCTGACTTCTGAATTCTGACTCCTGGCTTCTGACTCCTGTATTCTTTATTCTAATCCCCCATTTAAATCATGGCCAGTCTATCTGAGAAATATTCCCGACTTAAAAACATACTCCGTTCCTACGGCAGCCTCCTGGTCGCCTACTCGGGCGGGGTGGACAGCACCTTGCTGCTGAAGGTGGCCGCCGATATTCTGGGTGACCGTGTGCTCGCGATCACGGCCGATTCCCCGATCTATCCCGCCTCCGAGCGCAGCTATGCGGAAAAGATGGCCCGGCGGTTCGGCGTGCGCCATATACTGCTCAGATCAGGAGCTCTTTCCAATACGAAACTCGTATCGAATCAGCCGGACAGGTGCTACTGGTGCAAGCGCGCCCTGCTGGAGAAGCTGAACAAGCGGGCGGCGCGCGAGGGATTAGCCCGGGTGGCAGTTGGGGAACAAAGAGACGATCTGAGGGACTATCGCCCCGGGAGCCGCGCAGCCAGAGAGGCGGGCGTCGTGAGCCCACTTCTCCTGACCGGGTTCACGAAGCGCGACGTCCGCGAGCTCTCACGCCGGCTTGGCATCCCGGGATGGCGCCGTGATGCGATGGCCTGTCTCGCCACCCGGATCCCCTATGGCGAGAAGATCGACAGGGAGAAACTCGCGAGGGTTGAGCGCGCCGAAGAGTTTTTGAGGTTGCGGGGACTCCGGCAGGTACGCGTGCGGCAGCATGGTGATACCGCGCGGATCGAGGTGGATCCGTCACAGGTCAGCCGCTTTTCGAAAAAGAAACTGCGCTCGAAAGTTGTGAAGAGACTGAAACAAATTGGCTTTCTCCATGTGTGTCTGGATCTTGAGGGATACCGCACGGGCAGCAAGAAGCAGAAGTTTTCACTAACTATTTTATAGCATTGGAGTTACATCGAAGAATGTCCCCGGCGTTTCAGAATATTCTTCATCATATCCGCTTAGTTTTCAGCCAGTTACCAATAATATCTGAAATATACCCTGTGTGAGGGCCATCTTGGCCCGATTGTCGCGGCAAGATGCCGCTCCCACATAGATGATTGAGATTTGGGGTTTGGGGTTTGGGATTTTGCTTCGTAATGGGTCACTTATGGGTGGTACATTGCTGAAAATGTCATTCCTGCCCCCGTTTTCACGAGGGTAAACTCCAGAAGGAATCCAGGTTTCATAATGGATCCCCGCTCGAGTTTACACTGAGCGCAGTCGAAGTGCGGGGATGACAAGCGAAATGGATACCACCCATAAGTGACCCGCAGCGGTGAGTATGGAATCAACGGCCTCCTCTACGTCGCGAAAAGGGGACAGGGAAAGCTTGCGTACGTGAGGGAGGTTTCCGAGGCGCTGCATATTTCGCAAAGTTTCCTCTCAAAGATATTTCAATCATTTGTGCGCAAAGGTATTCTGCACTCGCACAGGGGCGCGAAGGGGGGGTATTCCCTCGCCAGGCCCGCCCGGGAGATAACGCTCAAGGAAGCGCTCGAGGCCGCGCAGGGCCCGATCGCGCTCAACCGGTGCCTGCTCGGAAGGCGTCGCCCTTGCGGACGCCACAGGCGTTGTGGGCTCCACTGGGTTCTCAGCGCCGCGCAACGCAGCATCGAGGAGAGGTTTAATAAAACAACGGTCGCCCATCTCGCGCAGACGACACAATTTCTGCGCTCATCGTAAGGTGCACATGATCACAAAAGCCGAAGGTTTGGAGAAAGAACAACTGTACATCGGAATCGACGTCGGTTCTGTGAGCGTGAAGGTCGCTCTCCTGGACGGGACGGGCGCTATCCTGCGCGATTGGTATGTCCGGCACAAGGGGCATTCTCTGACCGCCGTGAGCGGCGTGCTGCGGGAGATCGCCGGGCAAGTGGGCCTCGGGAATATACGGGCAATCGCGGTGACGGGTTCCGGGGGCACGCTACTCGCCGCAATCACCGGGGTGTATTTTGTCAACGAGATCATCGCCCAGGCGAAAGCGACCGCGCGACTTTGCCCGGGAGCGAGAACAATCATCGAGATGGGCGGGGAGGATTCGAAGCTGATCGTTATGCGCGGGGACCGCGCGACGGGGGCCGGCATCATCGAGGACTTCTCGATGAACACCATCTGCGCCGCGGGAACCGGCTCGTTCCTCGATCAGCAGGCGAGCAGGCTCGGGCTCTCCATCGAGAGGGAATTCGGCGAGTGCGCGCTCAAATCAGAGAAGCCGCCGCGCATCGCGGGGCGGTGCTCGGTGTTCGCGAAGTCGGACATGATTCACCTCCAGCAGATCGGGACGCCTGACTACGACATTGTCGCGGGGCTCTGCTACGCCGTGGCGCGCAGCTTCAAGAGCACCATCGGCAAGGGCCGGAAATTCACTCCCCCGATCGTCTTCCAGGGTGGCGTCGCGGCGAATGCCGGCGTGGTCAGGGCGTTCGAGGATGTGCTCGGCGTGAAGCCCGGGGAACTCATCGTTCCCCGATACCACGCGACCATGGGGGCGATCGGCGCCGCGCTCTATGCGATCGACCACAGGATCAATAACGCGGAGCAGTTCAAAGGGATCCAGTCGGTGGAGGACTACTTCAAGAACCAGCGGAGCGAACACCAGGGTATGGAGCGGCTGGTGCTCGACTCGGATATCGCGGCTGACCACCTTGCGGTGAAGACGATCCCCGGAAACCTTGCGGCGCCCCTCGATGCGTACGTCGGTATTGATATCGGATCGCTGAGCACAAACGTGGTGGTCATCGACAGGGAGGGGAATGTGCTCGCGAGGCGTTACCTGCCCACCGCGGGAAAACCGCTCGAAGCGGTGAAGCGCGGATTGAAAGAGGTGGGGGATGAGGTGGGGGACAGGGTGCGGGTCTGCGGCGTGGGGACCACCGGCTCCGGACGCTACCTCACGGGGGACTATGTCGGGGCTGACGTGGTACGCAACGAAATCACCGCCCAGGCCACCGCGGCAATCCACATCAATCCCCTCGTCGACACGATATTCGAGATCGGCGGGCAGGATTCGAAGTACATCAGCATCAACCGCGGCACCGTGGTGGATTTCGAGATGAACAAGGTGTGCGCGGCGGGCACTGGTTCATTTCTCGAGGAACAGGCGGAGAAGCTCGGCATCCAGATCGAGGACGAGTTCGGGAATCTCTCGCTCGATGCCGATAACCCGGGGCGCTTCGGCGACCGCTGCACCGTCTTCATGGAATCGGATCTGGTTTCCCACCAGCAGAAAGGCCTGGGGAAACGCAACCTCGTCGCCGGGCTCGCCTATTCGATTGTGCACAACTACCTCAACAAGGTGGTGGGCGACCGCCGCGTCGGGGACAACATATTTTTCCAGGGAGGGGTCGCCTGGAACAGGGGTGTCGTCGCGGCATTCGAGAAGGTCACGGGGAAAAAGATAACGGTCCCGCCGCACCACGACGTCACGGGCGCCATCGGCGTCGCGCTCCTCGCGGCGAGGGAGTGCGACGGGAAGGGGGGAGGGCGGTTCCAGGGCTTCGATCTTTCCCGCCGCGCCTACGAATCCACCCTGTTCAATTGCAAGGGATGCGACAACCTCTGCGAGATACGCAGGGTCACGTTCGGCGACGAGCGCCCGCTCTACTACGGTGCGCGGTGCGAAAAGTACGAGGTTGACGGGCATCAGAAGGCACAGGGCATACCCGATCATTTCGCCGAAAGGGAGCGGCTCCTGCTCGGCGCAGGGCCGGACGAGGCGCAGAGGGATCTGGATGGGAAGAGGCGCTATGCCCCGGCAGGGAATGCCAGGGGGAGGGTAGGGATTCCCCGAATGCTCCATATGCACGAATTCTTTCCGTACTGGAGGGAATTTTTCCGGAGCATGGGGTTTGAGGTGGTGCTCTCGGAAACCACAAACGCCCACATCATTCACCAGTCCACGGAGAAGGTTGTCACCGAGACCTGTTTCCCGATAAAGATCGTGCACGGTCATGTACTCAGCCTTCTCGAGGAGGAGCTCGATTACCTCTTCCTGCCGAGCGTCATTGATATGAGCAGGATCAATCCGCGGATCCATCAGAGCTACTGCTGCCCTCTCGTCCAGGCAATCCCTTACATCATAAGGGCGACGCTCGACCTCGAACAGTCACGCGTGAAGGTTCTCGCGCCGCCGCTATTCTACCTGCGGGGACGGAAGTCCGTCGAGGCCTCGCTTGCAAAGATGGCCCGGGCAATGGGGGTGAAATCCGGAGCGGTCCGCGCGGCGCTCCGTGCGGCCGAGGAGGCACAGGGCGAATTCTACCGCGCGCTCAAGGACAACGGCGCACGACTACTCCGGGAGATCACCGGGGACAGGAAGGCAATGGTCATCCTGGGGCGTCCCTATAATAACTATGACGCGGGAATCAACCTCAATCTCCCCCGGAAGCTTCGCGATTTGGGAATCATCCCGATACCTCAGGACTACCTCAATCTGGATACCGTGGATATCCACGATCAGTTTCCCAACATGTACTGGCGCTACGGGCAGAGGATTTTGAGCTCGGCGGAGATCATCCGGAACAATCCGAACCTCCACGCGGTCTACATCACAAACTTCAAGTGCGGTCCCGATTCGTTCATCGAACATTTTTTCAGGAGGAAGATGGAGGGGAAACCATACCTCCAGCTCGAGATCGACGAACATAGCGCCGACGCGGGGGTGATCACGCGGTGCGAGGCGTTCCTCGACAGCCTCTCGAACTACCGGCCTCCCTTGGCCCCCGGCGAGTTGAAATTCCGGGTGATAAGCCCAAGGGGCGCAAGGATGCTCTACGTGCCGCAGATGGCGCTCCACGCCCACGCGTTCAGCGCCGCGATGCGCGCCTTTGGGGTGCCCTCCGAGGCGCTGCCGGAGTCGGACGAGCGCACCATAGAAATTGGGCGGCAGTTCGCCTCCGGCAGGGAGTGCCTCCCGTTCATCACGACGACCGGAGACATGCTGAAGAAGCTCTTCGAACCGGGCTTTGACCATCGGAAGGCCGCCTTCTTCATGCCCACCGCATCGGGGCCGTGCAGGTTCGGGCAATACGCGCCGCTGCAGCGCATGATCCTCGATGACCTCGGGTTCAAAGACGTCCCGATCGTCTCCCCTGATTCGGGCGATTCCTACTCGTCCAGTTTCGGCGTCACGGGTCCCGAGTTTCGGCGGCTTGCATGGCGCGGCCTGCTCTCGGTCGACATACTCGAGAAGCTCGCCAGGGAGCACCGGCCTTATGAAACAAAACGGGGAGACACCGACAGGGTTTTCGAGAAGGCCCTGAGCGTCATTATCCGCGGGCTGGAGAGAGGGGGGGATCATATCTATACGGCTCTGGAAGAGGTGCGCGATCTCTTCCGGTCTTTGCGGATTGATCGGAGCGCGGGGCGAAAACCGATCATCGGAGTGGTGGGTGAGATCTATCTCAGGAGCAACAGGTTCACGAACAACAATGTTGTGAGGCAGATAGAGAGCTTCGGTGGAGAGGCGTGGGTCGCGCCGATCACCGAATGGATTTTCTATACGAATAACAGGTATATGGAGCGCAGCATCGCATCGGGGAGTTACAGGAATTTGCTGGCGGGCTACATCACCGACAAGGTTCAGAAAAGGGATGAAACGCGAATGCTGAGGATTCTTGAGGGGATGCTCACCAACCTGCATGAGGCCGGGATAGAGGAAATCCTGCATTTGAGCGGACCCTATATGCACCATACATTCGGCGGGGAAGCGATCCTCACGATAGGTAAGGCGATCGACTATATTTCCAAGGGCGCTTCGGGGATTGTGAACGCGATGCCGTTCACCTGCATGCCGGGCATGGTCGCCACGGCGATCTCGAGAAAAGTGCGGGAGCGGTTTGACGAGATCCCCTGGCTCAATATGACCTACGACGGCCAGGAAGGGGTCAACGACATCACGAGGATCGAGGCGTTCATGCACCAGGCGAAACAGTACCGCCGAAATGAATGACAAATGACAAAGTTCAAATGACAAATCAACCTCTGTATCTATACGTTTCAACCGCGGATTAGGCTGATTACGCGGATTCACACAACAGCGGAAAGCCTGATGTCAAAAGTTGAAAACCGCCTCCTTGAACTTTAAACCGCCGTGTTCATCCGTGGTTAATATCATTTCCCCTTTATCCAATCCGCGCAATCCGCGGTTATATTCTTTTAACCACTGAGAACACTGAAGGCACTGACAAAAAGAATGGCAAATGACAAAATTCAAATGACAAATGTGCTTTGGCAGTAAGGCATCAGTTACGGAGAGGGGAGTATTTGGACTTAACCACGAATTACACGAATTGAACGAATATAATTCGTCTATTGTTTCTTTGTAGCAGTATGCAGTTTTCCTAACTACTAACTACTAACTACTAACTACTAACTACTGAACTAATATTCCACAACCTCGACCCCCTTCGGCGGAACGAAGTCGAAGAGTGTGTCCTTAATCGAAGCGTTTATTTTTACATCGGAGAAGGTGAACACCGTCCTGTCCCCCCCCTGCTCGAACCTCTCGCTCTGCAAAGGGATCCATCGCTTCCCGTCAATGGTGAGCCTGAGCTTTTGGAACTGCGACGAGAGATCCTCCGACTTCGGAATGAGGTCAAGGCTATAATTGCCGCCGCTTCCCGGTGACGCATTCACGGTGAAATTGCGCTTGATCTCCTCCGCGGTATTCCCGAAACCGATGAGGAGCGATTCAGTCTTCCTGTCCCTGGCGAGGGAAATTTTCTGTACCTGCTTGATATCGGGCAGGTACATGAGGGCGCTCCTCCCCTTGAGGTACAATTCGGTGGAATCAGGGGGGTTATACTTCCAGAGCATCATCCCCGGCTTCTTGTAGTAGATGGTTCCCGAGGATTCCTTTTTTTCGTCGAAGAGAGAGTAGAATCTCACCTGCCGGAAGCCGGCCTGGAGGGAGGAGAGTTGCTTGCCCTCATCCTCCATTTTTCTGAGTACGGCGTCTGTGTCCGGGTTTTCCGCCTGTGCGGGGAGCCCGCAAAGAGCGATGAGAGGCATGGCGCTCATGACCGCAAGAAGAAGTTTACGGCGCATACCGGGCATCCCTTCCGTTTCAGCGCGCCCGTGTTTTGTACTATTCCCTCCCGTTGAGGGATAGAGCAGGGTGAGGGGTGCGTGCGCTTTTCGAGATCGATTCTTTACCATATCAGCTATTCTCCTTTTTTGTGCGGTCCGGTGCGGTTGTCAGTTTATGAAATAGTTTTGCTATCAGGGGGATACCGGCGGTGACGAGCAGGATGATCAGGATGGTTCTTATGGAAGGCTTATACTGATATCCGTAGATTGTGAGGATCAAGTAGCGCGGGTAACGCCCCAGGAGGGTTGCGGCCGTGAAGGGGATACGGCTGTAGCCGGTTGAGATCGCGAGAAGGCGCGGCACGTCAATGGGGATGGGCAGGAAATTGGCGATCACCAGCGCCCAGAACGGGCACCGCGAAAACATCCCCGCCCACCGCTTGTACCAGTGGAAATCTTTGGCCTTACCCATCCGCTCCAGTCTCATGAGGGAGTTGAGAATATAGTAGTCATGAAGGTTTGCCACGCACGTTGCGAGGGAGCCGATGAGCGCGATGAGAAACGGATTATGCTCGCGCGCAATCCATATAAATATCCAGATGATATTGAGCGGGCAGAACTGGCATGCACAGCTCACGTACATGATGAAGAATATCAGGTGCGTGAGCGGTTTCCTCCCGCTGGAGCTGACCCAGTAAAGGGCGACGCCGAGAGTGATCATGAAGATCGCAAAGGCGGTAAACCAGCGTATAGCCGATATGTTTCGTGACTGAGAGTTCATAGTATTGCCCCAGGTCCACAACCAGGTTCATCTGCGTTCATCAGCAGTTATCTGTGTGTATCTGTGATGATCGTTTAAAATTCAATGTGTATCACAGATGAAGACAGATTCAACACAGATGAACACAGATAATTTTGGCTACGCCCTTTGAACAATCTCCTCATCGTGCATATCTGTGTTCATCCGCAGTTATCTTTGTGTATCTGTGATGATCGTTTAAGTTTCAATGTGCATCACAGACGAACGCAGATATAACACAGATAATACTCATGACTGAGTGTCAGTCCGGCATGGACTAGGAGTTATGGACTATTCTCCCGTCCCGCATCTGCACGATCCTCTCCGCCGCCTCGGCGACCTCCCTGTTGTGAGTGACGAGCAGAATGGTTTGCCGGAGGTCGCGGTGCATCTCGCGGAAAAGGGCGACAATCGCCTCGGAGTTTGCCGAATCAAGATTCCCGGTAGGCTCGTCGGCGAGCAGGATCGCGGGGCAGTGCGCGAGCGCACGGGCAATAGCGGCCCGCTGCTGCTCCCCCATGGAGAGTTCGGATGGGCGCCGCCGCTCTTTTCCCCTGAGGCCAACGCGGCTGAGGATCTCGTCGGCATTCAACATGTCGCGCGCCCCAGACCTGCTGATCTCCTGAGCGAGGACGATGTTTTGGCGAACGGTGAGTGTGGGGAAGAGATTGAATCGTTGGAAAACAAAACCGGTTGTTCCGGCTCGGACTCGAGAGAGCGCGGTGTCCGAGAGGCCGATGAGATTCTGGCCGTCGATTCTGACAGAGCCGGAGGTCGCGGTGGTAAGGCCGCCGAGCACATAGAGGAGCGTCGATTTGCCGCACCCCGACGGTCCGACAATCGAGAGGAACTCGCCGCGCGCGACGCTGATGCTCACATCCCTGAGGGCGTGGACGTCTTCCCCTTCCGTGTGGTAGATTTTGCAGAGCCCCTCCGCCTCGATGAGGTCGCCGTTCCTATTCATAGATCAGTGCCTCAACAGGGTCGACGCGGGCTGCCCTGAATCCGGGGTAGAGCGCTCCCAGCACGCCCCCTCCGACGCCGAGCAGGGCGGCGCGCAGAAAACCCATGGGTGCCATCGTCATGGTGAGAAGGGGATGGGCATGCGCAAGCCAGAGACGCGTGAGAAGCGTAAAGGCGATCCCCGCTGCAACCCCCAGGGAACAGAGGAGCACGGATTCCGCGACAACCATCCGGAGGACAGATCCCCTCGTCGCGCCGAGGGACCGCAGGATCCCGATCTCGCGGGTCCTTTCAATAATTGTGGTATACATCGTGAGGAGGATAACAAGGAAACTGATCACGAGAGCGGTCGTGGTGATAGCGCCGAAAAATTCATGGAGGCCGGTGATTTCGTTCAGCATCATCTCCTCGTACTGGTCGAGCACGAGTGCCCGGAGGGCCGGCAGGCGCGTCTCGATTTCCTTCGCGGTCGTCTTCGCGTCCCCCGCCCCCGCCCCGCGTATCTTGACGAAAAAGAGCGAACACATCCCCTCAAGGTGGAGGGAGCTCTGGAGCGTCTGGATGGGGATGTACACCCGGGCGCCGACGCCGCTCTTAAAAATTCCCGCAACGGTGTAGTTCGATCCGAGGAGGGGGATCTGATCTCCCACGTGATACTGATTGGCATCCGCAAGGCGCGTATCGATGAGAATCTCGCCCTCACGCGACCAGGTCCGTCCGGAGACGATTTGGAGCTTCCCTCCCACTGACTCGTAGCTTTTCAGGTCGACCCCATAGATTACATAGATGACCTTTTCAATTGTTGTCGTCCATGTGAGGACCGGGCAGGCTGCCGAAACTCCGGGGATTCGCTCGAGCTCGGGTACGTACCGGACCGGGAGGCTGCTCCCCCTGAAAGCGATGAGCTCCGAGGCCCCTCGCGGCTGAACAATGATGTTTGCCCCTGTGTTCCGCAGGCGCTGCGCCGATTCTCCGATCATGCCCCGGCAGAGGCCGGTGAGGACGAGGAGGAGGGCGATGCCGATGCCGACGGCGATGATGCAGAGGAGGCTCCTGGTCTTACGGTGACGAAGGTTTGCCCACACGAGGGTCATCATTTTCCGAACTCCTCGAGCGGCCGCACGGCCGTGCCGGGAGGCGGGGTAAACATAAAGAGGGCAGGGGACACGGGCGTGTTGACACGCAGATTTTTAAATTGAAGAGAGATCCTCGTCTTCCCCGGAGGGGCCTCGATAACGGCTTCCCGGGGCAGCGGGCGTCGCGCTGCCTCGGGGGGACGGATAAAGTCGGAACAGTGCACGTCGCATACAACTACGCCGTTATCGTCGAAGTACTGATAGCGGGAGGCGGTGAGGTCTCTCCTGTCGAAGAAGATTTTCGTTAGAAGGCGCACGCGGGATCCCCGCTGCGCGACACAATAGACGATATACTGGTGCGGCGATGATTCCAGAAAGTAAAATCGTCCGCTCTCAGTTCTCTCGCCGATGAAGAGCTCGGTGAGGAGCTTCACCGCGGCCAGTCCGCGGCGCGAACTGTCGGGGCTATTCCCGGAGCGATAGATTGTTTTTTCCTTCGGAACATAGAGCGTGAGCTGCGTGCCGTCCCATAGGAGATCAAACAGGGTCGGGAGCATGATCTGGCTGCCCTTCATCCTTAGCTTATCGGGTTTCTCCATGCCGAGAACGCCGGAACATGATTGGCTCTTCCCATTTTGCAGATCCGTGACAGACGCGGAGAAGTCTGCTTTTAGGGTGCTCACCCTCGAATCTCCGGCGGAAATCCGTTCAAGAAGTTCTTCGAGGGACGCAGTTTGATATGTTGCTGTTCGCTCCGACGGCGGCCTATACACCGCGCATCCCGTGACGAAGAAGAAGATCACGCATACCCCCGCGCAAGGCGGCAGCATGCTCCACAATCGAAATGCTGTACAATCAGTTTTCATACAATGTAGGGAAGTGTATCAAAAACTGTTCCGGCAGTCTATCCGCGCCACGGGTCGCGCCGCGGGTCGGTAGTGGGTCAATTACACCGAGACTATAGTTATTCTATCTTGTAGGGGCGCAATCCTTCGGCAAGGTCCCTTCGACTTTGCTCAGGGTCTTCGACAGGACAAGTTTTGTCGCGCCCGGGTTCGATAAGTCGAACCCCTACAAATCAACGCCACCCAAATTGACCACTACCCCCGGGTCCGAGAAGAGTGGATCGTAGAATTCGATTTTGTCAGACTCTCAACCGAACTGCATACAACGGTCAAGGGCGATGATTGCGTTTGACTGTCCTTTGTGGCAGGGGTGCCAGCCATATCAAGCAGAAATCACGTAAGAAGAGAGGATTTGGCATCCCTCCTCTCCTAAAAGTGCAAACAAAGTTTACATTTTGAACACTGAGAAGTGCAAACAAAGTATGCAAATTGTCATTTCTTCCCGATTAGATAAAATGTTCTTATTTGAACATATAGTTCCAACTGTTTCAGTGCAAGTTTATTACAGCTATTTTGCATATTTATGAGAAAAACTACGAAGTTGGCACGAAAATTGCTTATCTGGAATGGTCGGAGAATGGGGATTCCATAGAGGGAAATGTGAGAGGAGGGATACGCATATGCAAAAGTTATTCGCAGTAACTCTGAGTCTGTCATTCGCGGCGGGCCTGTCTGGTTTGGCCATTGCCGGAAGCATGGACTCACCCGGCTTGCCTTCAGGGGGGAGTGGGTTATATTCACTCTCACAGATCTATGACTATCTGAACTCGGGGACAGAGGCGACCATCCCGGAGAGCTTCCAGGAACCGGGCGCGGCGCCCGGCCCGACGATGAAGACCACGAAACAGATCTACGACGACATCAAGACGAAATTCAGCCAATGTACCGCTACTGCTGAAAATGTTGAACTGGGCAAAACATTCTTCAGCACCCAGTCGGGAAGCTGGGGAGTGCAGACGGGAAAAACAATCTGCGTTGGTACACCCACGCCCACTCCAACCGTAACCCCAACCCCAACGTTAACACCAACAATAACACCAACACCATGGTGCGATGCGAAGGGTGGCCACTGGGCGGCGGATGGCCTTGGGGGAAATGGATGCTGGTTTCAAGGGGATGTAGGCCAATCCTGCAATGAGGCCTGTAGCGTCAAAGAACTGGTATGCGATACGCGCCAGTGGAACTCCGACACAAGCTGCACTATTTGTAAACATTGGCATCCAGCGGGCAATTGCACTGTAGAAGAAGACAGCCCCAGCGCGCCGAGGTGGTATGGTCCAGGCAATGTATGCCAGGTTCGCATATCCGGCCATTCAACCGACTGTGACGCAACACATCCTGCCTGTAACCGGCTATGCGTGTGTGAACAATAGTGGCGGAACGAAAGGAGGGGTTCTCATATGAAAAAAATATTCACAGCAGCTCTGAGCTTTTTATTCGCGGCAGGCCTGTCCGGTTCGGCCTTGGCCGGGAGCATGGACTCACCCGGCTTGCCTTCAGGGGGGAGCGGGATGCACACGCTTGAGCAGGTCTACACCTACCTGAACTCGGGGACGAAGGCATCTATCCCCGGCAGTTTTCAGGAGCCCTCGGTGATGCCTGGCTCCACGATGAAGACCCTGGAGGAACTATATCAAGACATTATGGCCAAATTTGACCAGTGTACAACTACGACAGCCGCGGATGTGAAATCAGGCAAGCCATTCTTCTGCACACAGTCGGGAAGCTGGGGAGTCCGGACGGGAACATTAGTTGTACCGCCAACCCCTACCATGACACCGACAGCAACACCAACGCAAACACCAACATCGACCCCCGCATGTACTAACGACGCCCATGGAGTTAGTTTGCCCTTTGCTGAAAGTCAACCGGCAAGCCCTTACGGTGTTAAATTCCATACAAATACAGCAGCCGTTCTAGACAAAGTGTATATTCATAGTTCAGCAATAGAATACGCGGATTGGTGCACGCTTTATAATGGCAGCTTCCAAGTAATAGGCACATCAACAACCAAAGGAAGCGACGGCAACGGAAATTATTATTCTTTTAATCAAAATCTAACGAATAATACCGATTACTACGTAGGTATTGGAGCAACAGGCAATTTTAATAATTACAAAATAGTTGGATCATTCCCTTATAACAGGACCAATGTTAATTTTATTGGCGGTCTGGCCAGCGGCGGCGGTGATGATAATCCATGTGACTCAATACTGATTTTCAATGTTATTTCGATCCACACCTGTAAGTAGCAAGTCACGTATGCGCGTATCGCCGAGGTCAAATCTTGTTCCTTGAATTTTAGAAGGCAGGACCGCTTTCCGGCAATTTGACGTAAGTTGATCCAAGCGCAAGGCACCGGATCGGATTGCGCAAGGAGTGTAGTTTTAGTTTCTGGTTCATACTATTCAAGTCGCAGAAGTGCGGAGGGGTGCAGAGATGCAAAGTGGCTTTGACGCTGCATTCTTTGCGCATGTCCATGTCTATTTCAGGCCTCTTGGCAGGCAGTTCAGCCAGGCGATGTGGGCATGGCCTCTGCGGTGGAGATAGCGCATTCACTTTCATTACGATAAAAAGAGAAAGGAGAGTCGAATAGATGAAAAAACAGATGACGTTAGTGTTGGGTTTGTTGTACGCGGCAAGCCTTTCCGGTTTAACGCTTGCGGGGAGCATTGACCCCCCGGGGCTTCCGCTAGCGGGAAGCGGGATGTATTCAATCAAACAAACCTACGACTATCTTAATTCCGGCACCGTGGCGCCGACTCCCGGTCCATTCCAGGAACCAAGCGGGCCCCCCGGCTCAACCATGAAGACAATGAGGCAACTATACGACGACATGAAAGCCAAGTTCGACGAGTGTCCCGTCGCGGTTGCTGATGTGAGGTCGGGCGTGAAATTCTTCTGCACGCAGCCGGGGAACTGGGGAGTCCAGACGGGAACATTAAGTACGTTGCCGATACCGACAGCAACCCCAACCATAAACCCAACTATAACTCCAACACCAACTTGGTCCTGCGGAACAGCATTCACGGATTCAAGAGATAATAAAGTATACAACACAGTCCAGATCGGAACCACCAACCCCCAATGCTGGATGAAGGAGAACCTGAATGTGGGCACGTATGTTGATGGCTCAGCAAATCAAACCAATAATAGCGTAGTAGAGAAGTGGTGTTACAATAATGATCTGGCTAAATGTACGGCATACGGTGGATTGTACACCTGGGACGAGGCGATGCAGTATGTTACCACCCCGGGTGTCCAGGGCATCTGCCCGACAGGCTGGCATATTCCCACTTTAGATGAGTTCTGTACGCTGGATATCACGGTCGATTCAAGCGCAGCACCGTGTGTCGCCCTCGACTTCAGTAAGAGGGGAACCGATGCTGGCACAAAGCTGAAGGTTGGTGGCGTGTCCGGATGGGAAGGCAAGTTGTCCGGAGCGAGAGATGAGACTCCGAATAGTTGGATGGGCGATGGGGTTAATGGGTATAATTGGACGAGTACGCTAGGTACCTATGCTTACATGCATCAGTTGACGAGCTCCCCTCAGGTAAATATGAATTGGGGAGCCAGGCAGGGTGGCACGGCCTTACGCTGTATAAAAAACTGATCTGTCAATTTGAGGATTTGATCATCTGCAAGTGGGCGGGCGATATGCGCTTTCCCACCTGTGGAGATAACTCCGGATCTTCGTATAAGAAGATCCTTGCTCTTGTGTGCCCGGCAGGGCGCACTCGCTAGGAGGTGAAAGTCCTCTACAGTCCCGACATGGGGAACTGTTAGCCGAACGGCAAGGGTGTCCACCGCGAGGTGGAATCTGAAGGAAGCCGTAGTCCCGCCAGGGCGGGATGGCCTGACGAACAGAAACTGCATATGAGGCGGCTATGCCGGATGAGGGGGCAAGAGCATCCAAAGTCCGG
>JAPLCW010000037.1 GCA_026392015.1 Candidatus Auribacterota bacterium
ATTCTACATGTCTTTATGAATGCACTATGATCGCTTTCGGCCCAAGATGTCCCTCCGGTGACTTGAATAAACAAGAAGAAGACGAAGAAAAGGGAACTTTCAAACCGATGGAATAAGATACATTTCAAAGTGGTGTTGACAAATAGTGTCTTTGGCGATATATCATAGGTTAGACAGCAGAAGACTTAGCGAGATAGAGAAGATTGTGGAGAAACATAAAAATGAAATTATTAAAAAATGGCAAGAATATTTCGGTAAGCGTTGAAAACATAACCAGTTTCGGTATTTGGCTATTCGTGAAAGGCAAAGAATACTTCCTTGACTACCACACCTACCCGCATTTCCAGCATAAAACCATCGCGGCTACAAAAAAAGTGGCCCTTCTTCACGGTTTTCACCTCTACTGGCCAGATTTGGACATTGACCTTGAAATAGACAATCTGGAAAGTCCAGAAAAATATCCTTT
Organism: Candidatus Auribacterota bacterium; assembly: GCA_026392015.1. Taxonomy (GTDB): domain Bacteria; phylum Auribacterota; class Tritonobacteria; order UBA1439; family UBA1439; genus JAPLCW01. Next base: position 467 of record JAPLCW010000037.1, read on the forward strand.
AAAAAGTAAGATATAGATTTCTAACCAGACAATTACCCGGCGGATTCGAATGACTTGCCGCGCCTGGTGGCGCGAACAAGTCATTCAAGCGGGCGCCCCCTGAGGGGCTTCGACTTGCCGGCGCGGATGCGCAAATATTCGGCTCGCTCCTGACCGCGCCGTCTGCGGTCGCCGCTCAAATCCATCATTAGCCGACTTATAAACCATATAACTATATGTATAATGATATTGCTCCCATCCCGGCTATCTGATATCCTTCCTTTATGGAATGGGCCCGCTTCGAATGGGACGAAGATAAGAACAAACAAAACCAGTTAAAGCATAACCTCCCATGGCGTGTGATTGCCGAAGACCTTAGCCATAGTGGAAGAGAAAAGAGATAGTACTGTTTTGGCAAGGTAGGCAATGACATTATTGCGGTTCGGTTCACGTATCGAGGCGGCGTAATACGCATATTCGGGGCAGGGTGTTGGCGGAAAGGAATGAAGATATATGAAGAAGAAAATCAAATCAATCAATGAACCGATCGGAGAATATCGTGTGATAAAGGATTTTCTACCTTCACCCGAGAATCTTGCTTTTAAGGAAGAGAAGGTCAAGGTCACGATCGCCCTGAGCAAGAACAGCGTGGACTTCTTTAAAGAGCAATCCAAGAAACATCATACGCAATATCAGACAATGATAAGGCGGCTTTTGGATTATTACACGACACAGCATCGGAAGCGGCTAAGAAACAGCTCAAGCTGACTCAGAGAATCGCTGCTTCTCTGAGCACCTTAGCTTCACGTTAGCCCGTCACTCAAAATCGAGGTTGAACTCATGAAAATTGACCTGTCAAAGACTGTTTTCACGCCCCAAGAGACAGGGTTCATTGTAGACAGACTTAGGCTTGCTGCAGAGAGAGGTTATGTAACGTGCAAATCTGAAAACAATTCTTACTTGCTGGCCTCATTGGTCGGGGTAGAAGGAAAAGGGATTACCCCGAAGTGGAATGTAAAGATATACACCTATAATAAGAAAAAGGACGGCCACAGTTTAGTTTGTACGGACAAGTATATTTTAGGCAAATTGCTGGAAGGGGACTATGATAGTTTCATTCCCCCTGATCTTCTAATACTGAAAATTGATGATGCCGGATGGGGATTCCCGTTGTGTGGTGTAATGGTTGGCGTATCAGATGAAAAGAATGTTCACACTGACCTGGTGCCTGTCGAATACTTCAGGGATGACACAGAGAATCGCTTTCAAACAAAGCGTTACCTGAAAAAATATGAGAACCTGGCACTGCAGCTTCTTGGACGTTTTGGCGCTTCTCCGGATACGCATCGCATTGAAATATGCACGGGGCATGTAAATCAACCGCTTCGAGAAGAACTCAGGAATCTTGGGTATGACGTTCGAGTTGTAGAAATAAAGGGCATGTTGCAGGATAAACTTGAAGAAATCTACAGAGAATATGTTCTCGCGGAGATTGGCTCAGATATTTACTATGATCCAAAAGATATAAAGAAGTCGGAGATTCCCCGAAGATATCGAGAAACTCTTGAGTTTGGAAGGAAACACTGTCCTCATAAGATAAAGACAGGATGGAACGCCGTAAGTGGGAATTAGGATACTTGCTGCTACCGCATTGTGGGGGACCGGGGTCCAGTCTTTCAACTTTTCATTTCGCCCGCAGCGCATAGTGATTCGCTGTGTAGCACAGGTGATACGGGAAGAATAGATGTCATTGTGAGCAAAGCGAAGGGAGAATCAGGGTCAGCCCTCAACGGCGTGTTGCCCAAATCGCGATCAGCTTGTCATTGCGATCCCACCCGAAGGGTGGGAGAAGCAATCTCGCTTTTTATGGCATTTAGAGTGGGATTGCCACGTCGTCCCAATGAACGGGGCTCCTCGCAATGACGATTTTCTATTTTATGCTATTTGAGCAACAGGCCGTCAACTATTAACTAAGAGCACATATTTATCGAGCAATGAAAAAACATGAGCACGGACAACCTTGCGGGGTTTCACCTTGCCGGCGCGGATGCGCGAATCTTCGGCTCGCACCCCCGGCGCTATCTGCGGTCGCCGCTGAATCCCGACTCGATCAGTAAAAACCAAAAATTTCACCCATTGACATGTACATACAAATGATGTACAGTCGAATTATGAGATATGAGTGGAATCCAGAAAAAAATGAATGGCTGAAGAAGGAAAGAAATATATCTTTTGAACAAATAATATTTCATCTATCACGGGGTGACGTCTGGAAGATAGCAGATCACCCAGACCAAGCAAATTATCCGGGACAAAAAATATATTTCGTTGTTATCGAAGATTGCGTCTATTTAGTTCCTTATATTATCGAGAAAGAGTATACATTTTTAAAAACAATTATCCCCAGCAGAAAAGCAACAAAGATGTACAAGGAAGAGAAGGAGGGTTAAACATGAAGCATGATAAAGAAGAAAAATACATCCTTGATGTACTGGAAAGCGGGAAAATGGAGCTTTCCACCCCCTCAAAAAAAGAAATTGAAGCAATCAAAACAGCGGCCGATAACACATTTAAGAAAGATCGGCGCATTACCATTCGCTTATATGATCACGACCTCATTGGCATTCAGAAAAAAGCAATGGAAATGGGTGTCCCCTATCAAACCCTTATTTCAGGTATACTACATCGCTATGTCGAGGGTGATTTAAAAATAAAGACTGGATAACAATTGAGCAAGCCCTCATGACTTGCCGCGCATGGCGGCGCGAACAATTCATTTGAGCGGGCGCCCCCTCCGGGGCTTTTGCCTTGCCGGCGCGGATGCGTGAACCTTCGGCTCGCTCCTGACCGCGCCGTCTGCGGTCGACGCTCAATTTTGTCGTTCGCTTAAAATATAATTTGACGTATAACAATAAATGTCGTACGCTATTACGTACGTGGAGGATATGGAGGATAGCCATGACCAGTATGACAGCAACCGAAGCCAGAAAGAAACTCTATATGCTGCTGGACAATGTTGCAGCATCCCACGAACCGATCCAGATTGCGGGCAAGCGCCACTCGGCTGTATTGGTCGCAGAGGAAGACTGGCGAGCCATCCTGGAAACGCTCTACCTGACCTCGATTCCGGGAATGCGCGCCTCAATTGTAAAGGGGCTGAAGACTCCGGTGGAGAAATGCAAGAAGGAACTTGATTGGTGAGTTGGACCCTTGTCTGCACCAACCAGGCAAAGCGTGATGCGAAAAAGCTCGCCAGATCAGGCTTGAAACCTCAGGCGCGGTGCCTCCTTGATCTCCTTGCGAAGAACCCCTACCAATCTCCTCCCCCCTACGAGAAGCTTGTCGGCGATCTCGCGGGAGCGTGCTCCCGACGAATCAACATCCAACACCGGCTTGTCTACCAAGTGCTGGATGACGTCAAGATTGTCAAAATCATCCGTATGTGGACCCATTACGAATAATGTCGGCGAACGACGAAATTGACCGGACTCTCATGACCTGCCGCGCCTGGCGGCGCGAACGAGTCATGCAGAGCGGCACTCGCGAAGGGCGAGACTGTCACATTGCCGGCGCGGATGCGCGAACCTTTGGCTTGCTCCTCACCGCGCCGTCTGCGGTCACCATTTAACTATGACGGTACGCTAAAGAGAATAAAGAGATCTTTTCCCCATTGTGATATCATACGATCATGATCAAGAAAATGATCAAGAAGCGAGAGTTGCATGATTCATCGACCAAAGACGACCTTTCCTATTGGCTGAGTCGTTCACCAGAGGAACGTGTTGCGGCAGTCGAGATGCTTCGCCTTCAATATAATGGAAGTACAACCAGACTTCAGAGAATTGCTCGCGTTATTGAACGAGCACAGGGTTGAGTATATTATCATTGGTGCATATGCCCTGGCATATCATGGTGCTCCCCGCTTCACGGGCGACATTGATATGTACGTCCATCCCACCCCTGAGAATGCGCAGCGCATCCTGCACGCTCTTGCCGCTTTCGGCTTTCTATCGCCAGATTTGACGGTAGAAGATTTCCAGAAGCAAAATAGAGTTGTTCAACTTGGCATGCCACCGGTGAGAGTTGATCTCGTCATGTCGATCACCGGGGTTTCATGGGAAGCTGCGAACGCGCATAAGGTGTCCGGGCTGTTTGGAGATATACCCGTTCACTATCTTGGGCGAGAGCAATACATCATCAACAAGCGAGCCATTGGCCGGAAGAAAGATCTCGCAGACCTCGAGGCCCTTGGAGAGAAGTAAAACAGATCCAAGATCACCGACGTTGGACAAGTCCTGATAATTTGCCGCGTCTGGCGGCGCGAACAAGTCATGTCACCGATATCGAAGGCCGGGTATCAGCGGCTGCCGAATGTTTTACCGAAGAAGTGGCCTGTTTTGGTGCCGCAATTTTTGAAGAACCTGCCGGTGCCCTTCCCGAATTTCGTGAAGAAGTTGCCCGTGCCTTTCCCGAAAGACTTTCCGGCGTGTCCGACCTTCTGGCCGAAGCCGCGCTCTTTCTCATCGGCAGGCTTGAATGCTTCCTTGTCCGCCTGGCCATACTCTTTTCCCGCCTCCTTGAGCTCTTTCCCGTATTCCTTCACTTGCGCTGAAACGGCAGAGGGGATGACGGAGTAAGAGACGGCGACGGAGAGAATCAACAGGAACGCAAAGACTCCTTTGCAGAACATACGCACCTCCTTATTATATGGATGCTTACCGCACTCGATATTTGACGCCCCACAGCTTCCGGGGAAATCGCAGGATAAAAAATTAGCAGTGAATCAATTTGGACGCCTTTGATTTGTAGGGGTTCGATCCTTCGGCTTTGCTCAGGACAGGTTTATCGAACCATGGCGCGATAAATCGCGCCCCTACAACATAGAATAGTCATATTCTAGATATAATTGAGACACTACCGAAAAATTCGCCTGCGGTCTATTGTGGATGCTATCATAATAAGAAGCGGGAGTTCAAAGAGATTGTAGATATTTAGGTAATGGGTCACTTATGGGTGGTACATTGCTGAATATGTCATTCCTGCACTTCGACTGCGCTCAGTGTAAACTCGAGCAGGAATCCAGGTTTCATAATGGATCCCCGCTTTCGCGGGGATGACAAGTAAAAGGGATACCACCCATAAGTGATAATCATCCAAAGGCGAAAGGAAAGAAAGTACAATCTTCGTGCAAGGCGGCTCGGAAAGGGCGAGCCAGAAAGGAGGCGACTATGGCCTTGTACGGGGGGATGGATCTGCACGGGGACAACGTGT
>JAPLCW010000107.1 GCA_026392015.1 Candidatus Auribacterota bacterium
ATGATATGCTTTTGCATAGCCAGTCCCCCCTTTAGGTTAGTGGTTAAAAAGTACGATATTCAAACCTGTAATTTTATACCACTAAATCCTATTGCGGGGTGCTGGCTTTTCAATGTCTACATGGTAACTTCGGGGACAATTAAACCGGGTTCGATAAATCGAACCCCTACAATAAGGAGATGAATAACCCAAATGAAGGGCACCCTACTATGGAAACTAAGACTGGTGATTCGCAGGTGCTACTCCACGGGGCCGGCAAGAACGACTACGGAATTATCCGGGTGGAGGTAGTCTCGCGCAACCCTTCGGATATCCGCCTGACTGACACCTTTGATTATCTCCGGATATCGTTCAAAAAAATCCAGGCCGAGGTTGTAGAAGCGGAGATCGGCAAGTGAAGCGGCAACAGCCTCGTTCGTCTCGAGCTGGCGCGGCAGGCTGTTGACCAGGGACGATTTGCTCTCGTCCATTTCCTTTTGAGTCACTCCCTCCCCGATCATCTTCACAAGGGCGTTGTGGATCTCCCCGACGGCAGCGCCGACATTCTTCGGATTGACGCCCGCCCTCACGAGGAACGGCCCGACGTACCGGTAGGGGATGAACGCGCTATAGGCATAGTATGCCATACCTTTCTCTTCCCGGATCACCCGGCCCAGGCGCCCCCCCATCCCGAAGCGGCCGAGGACGATGTTCATCACCTGGAGTGCATAGTAGTCGGGATTATCGCGGGAGGTCCCCCTGCACGCCACGGCGATATCTACCTGTGTCTTGTCGGGAATTTTAACCTTCTCCTGCACGGTCTTTGCGGGCAGGGGAGGGACAGGCGCGACCGGTTTCTCCTCCGTGACCGTTGCGCTCCAGTCTCCGAAAAACCTTTTCACGACTTGTGCGGCCTCTTCGCCATTGAAGTCGCCTGAGAGCACGATTGTGGTAGCGCGAGGCCCGTACCTTGCCTTATAAAAGTCCCCAAGATCTTCCCCACGGATTGATTTCACGCTCTTGATATCCCCCTCGACCTTGTGGCGGTACGGATGCCCCGGAGGATAGATCATCTCATATGCCTTGTCCTCGGCGACCCGCTGGGTATCATGAGAATCCTCTTCGAGAGCGGTGACAACCTGCGATTTGAGCTTCTCAATCTCTCCGTCCGGGAATGCCGGCTGCCGCACAATCCGCGCGAGAATTTCCATAACGCGTGGCAGGTTCTCTTTCAGTAGACGGGCATTGACGGCAATCCTGTCCCTGCCGGTCACTATTTTGAGCTCTGTTCCCGTGGAATCCAGGATCTCCGCGACGCGTGACGCGCTCATCTCCGCACTGCCTCGATCAAGCATCTGCGCCGTGAAATGCGCCAGCCCGTGTTTCTCCGCGGGATCGAACATGCTCCCCGCGGCGATATCTATATATGCCACGAGTGAGGGCGACGCATGATTCTCCCGTACAATAAGGGTGAGCCCGTTGGGGAGCTCCTGCTGCACCGCGTTCAATTTCACGTGCGGCGCATTCTCATTCGAAAGAACTCTCCTCTCACGGGAAGCCTTCGCTGATTCGCTCCCCCTCCCCCATCCCATCCGGTGGAGCAACGCCCTTATCCCGCTCCCGGGACGCGATTTCCCTTGAGGCGGCACGCCGGGGCCCGGGACGGAACCATTGGCACCCCCGCGGAAATGAGCCACCGGTGTCGCCGGCCCGCCTCCGGCGGGAGCGGGTGTTGCCGCAGTTTCTTTCCTCGGAAGATACCACCCCACCGTGCGATTCTCTTCAGAGAAGTAGCTCCGCGCCACTGAGATGACGTCACCGATTTTCACCTTCTCGAGCTTTGAGAGGAATGATCCGCCAAAACTCCAGTCCCCCATCGTATCGAAGAATCCCAGCAGGTGAGCCTGTGCCGTCACCCCCTCGCCGTCGTACACGAATCGCGCCCGCATCTGCGCCATGGCCTTCTGGAACTCCTCCTCCTCGATCCCGCGCTCCTGAACCTCACGGATAATTTTCAGCGTCTCCCGCTCCAGCCGCACGAGATCCACCCCCTCCGCAGCCGTCGCATAAACGCTGAAGAGGCAGGGGTATTTCGTCGGGAGATAGAGGGACCCGGCTTTTGCGGCGAGCTTCGTCTCCACGAGTCCGCGGTACAGGCGTGCGCTCTTCGCCGCGTTCCCCCTCCAGTCAACGCTCGGCAGGTTTACGCTCTCCGCTCCGCCGAGAACCGTATTGAGAACGAGGAGCGGGAAGAAATCCCCGCTGTCGATCGTGGGCGTATGGTAGGCGATCTGAAGGTAGGAGGTCGCGCCCGATTTCTCAACCGTCACCCTCCGCTCACCGATCTGCTCCGGTTCTTTCGTGTGCAGCCTCCCCGCAGCATCACCCGCGGGAATCCTGCCGAACTTCTTTCTCGCACTCTCGATCAGTTCCTCTTCCTTGAAGTCGCCCACGACCACCAGCGTCGCATTGCGGGGCGCGTAGTAGCGGCTGTAGAACCGGTAGAGGTCCTCCCGACCCATCGCTTCTATATCACTCTGCCACCCGATGGTCGGCCAGCGGTACGGGTGTGCCTTGAACGCCATGGCGGTGACCTCGATATCGAGCAGGTTCTCCGGGTCGTTCTCACCCATCTGGAGCTCGGAGATGATCACGGACCTCTCCGACGCGACATCCTCCGCCAGGAAAAGACTCGCGCTCAGGCGCTGCGCCTCGAGATCTAGCGCAAGGTCCAGGGCGCTGCTGGGGAGCGTCTCATAGTAGGATGTCTGGTCAAGCCACGTATAGCCGTTCCAGATTCCCCCCTCACGCTCGATAAGATCCTTCATCGCGTCGCGGCTGAAGTGCTTCGTCCCTTTGAAATTCATGTGCTCGCACCAGTGCGCGACGCCGGTAATGCCCGGGCACTCGTTCGCCGAGCCCACGTGCACCCAGCTCCACACCGAAACAAGAGGAAGTCCCTCCACACGCTTGAGGAGAAGATGGAGTCCATTCTCAAAATGCTCCTCCCTCACCCCGGCAATAGCGGCGCCGGAGAAGGCCGCGAGGATGGCGATCGAAAATGCTATTCTGATCATAGAATCACACGCTCCATTTCCCTTTCGAAGACCGCACCATCACAGCCGGAGAGGGGATTCCCTCGTGCGCTCACCGGCCGCATGCGCAACCACGCTTTCCCGCGATTTTTCCGAGAGGCGTTGTCCGCAAGCTCCCAGCGATCGCAAGGAACGACCACCACGTAGCCAGAGCTCGAGTGGAAATCCATCACTGCACACCTGAACGCGCCGCTCGAGAGCTGCCTTCCCCCATGCGATGCGCGAAACGCACTGGGCATATGGTGCACACACAACCGGCATTGTCTCACCGGGCCTTTGAACGAATAGCGGTACCCCTCCAATGGAAGATGATTATCGCCAAGAGGTGGCCCGTTCCCATCGTTCAGAATAAATCCGCCGCGTGCGAGATCGCTGTTGTTCAGGAACCTGCCGCGTACTGTTTTTATCTCCGGGCGTGTATCACAACCTTTATTTGTTACCTTCAATCGTACACTTCAACTTTCAATTGATTTTACATTATTGCTTTAAACTTTAAACTTTCAATTTTAAACTATGGTCCCCCACCACCGCCTGTCCATGAGCCGTGCGAGCTTGAGCCCTCCCTTGCGCTCGACAGAGAGCGGCCGGTAAGCCTTCAGCATACCGACGCTCACCTGCTGCTTCTTCGCCATGCGGCCCATGAAACCGGGCCTGTATATCTCGCACCGTCCTCTCTCTTCGTCGCCGCACGAGAATTGCCGGGGGCACCCCTCGCAACTTCCATTCATCCATTTCTCCGTCATTTCCATATGAACGGGGAAGAGGGCGCCGTTAAAATAATAGTAGAAGCGGCCGAAGTAGAGCTGCTGAAGCCTCTTCTCAATTTCATCGGCGCTGTAGGGAAGCGATGCCGCACTGGAATTTTTCAGCCTGCTGACAATCTCATCGAGATCCCTCCGCCCCGCGAGTATCCACAACACATACAGGCCGAGCCTGCTGTAGGCGACCGTCCTTCTCATCAACTCGCTGCCTTCGATACGAGCGATCTGGCACTCGATCGCGATGCGCGCCCCTCCCTTTTCCTCCACATACACATCCGCCACCGCGCCGTCCAGGGGCCATTCAACCTCCACAGTCCTGGTGTAGGGAGCGCGTGCGTAGTATCGGAACAGGAAATCCTTCATCTCCCGGTGCAGTTCACCCTCGCCGCTATAATATTGGCAGGCGCTTTCCGCGATATGGGCAAAATGATGGATCCGAACGGATCCCTTGCGCGGAAGAACTTCCTTGCCGCAGGAGGGACAGGAGTAGGACTCCCCTCGCCTGGAGCGAAAGCCGATCGTCCTCTTTCCCACCCTATCCTTTGCGATGAGCATCGGATTCCAGCCTTTCCAATGCATGGCCCCAACGCAGCAGGAGACCGCGGTCTCCGGGATCGGGGGGAAGAATCTCCGCAGAAGTTCCCGTGAGCGAGGCGAGATATTCGTTGAATGGAGTGCCTACCAGGAGGACATCCCCGTGCTTGCGCATCCGTTCGCAAATATTCAGGAAGCGCCCCCCCTGTGAAAAAAGATCCCCCGCCTCCACGCGCAGGCAGCGGACATCCCCTCCGGAGATCATAAGGGAACTAAGTATTGCTTTCCGTAACAGAGGGATATCCATGCACCTCGCATCGAGCAAAATAAAGCGCACATTTCTGCTGCGGCTGGTTTCTGCATCGAGCACGGAGAGGAGGGACGAGAAACTCTCCGCGGCGATAGCTTCCTCCACCTTCTTTTCGAGCCCGCCCCCACTCGAATCGGCGTAGAGAACATCGCGTGGGACGCGGTTTTCGATAAAGAGGAGCAGCGGCGCCATATTCGTGGCACTCCGCATCCCCGCTTGCATCATCGGCCCGATATTCTGGAGTATGCCCTGCATGAGCTGTAAGGGGAGCTGCAGGCAGAACATGGGGAGGCGGAAGATTTCTCCGAGCGCGGTGTTGAAAATGCTCACAGTCTGAGAGAGTTCCGTACATCCGTATGTAAAGAGCATGCAACAAAGGATGAGCAATCGGATTATTTTCTTCATTTTCCTAATATAATCTATTCACCAACTTTAATGCTTTAACCGCGGATTACTCTGATTACGCAAATTCACATTATGTAAGCCGCCCAATCCCTGCCTATGCCGAAACGGAGCTCCGACTCCGCGCAGGCAGGCGCGCAATCTGCGGTTACATATGTGAGGCTGTTACAATTGCTCTTTTATTCATCCGCTGAATAATCCAGGTTAAGAAGAGAGGGGAGACGCTCCGGCCCGCGCATTTTCGATCTATATTCAGCTCCCGCCACTATAGACCACCCACCATCCCGGCGCAATATCTTTGCGGCGCACGGACGCGTCACTGCGACGGTTGCCCCATCTGGAGCAACTTCTCGATTCTCCTGTTCGCCTCAAGAGCATCGTTTGTGCCGGGCTTCTCGCGGATAACCCTCCGGTATGCCTCAATCGCCTTCTCCCGTTCCCCGGGCTGCGCCCCGATCACGGAGGCTATGCTGAGGAGGATATGGAACTCCTCCTCATGGTCGGGGTAGCGCGAGAGGATATCCTCATACGTTTTTATCGTCCTCTCATAGTCATGGATCTTCTTGCTCTGGCACAGCTGGGCCACCTTGAGCATCGCGTGCGGTGCAAGCTCGCTCGCAGCGTACTCGCGGGAGATAGTATCGAATGAAGAGACGGCAGCCTCGTACGACTCCTGAGTATTTTCCTCCTCCTGGAGAAGCCCCATCTGAAAGAGCGCCTTGGGAGCCTGCGGGCTCGCGGGGTATTCCTTGTATACCTTCCGGTACTCCTCTATCGCCTTTGCCCGTTTTTCAGTTCTTTTATAATCCAGCCCGCTCCAGAATCCGGATGGCTTCAGGCACTCGGCGATCCTGAACTGCGCATCCGCGCGAAGGGAACCCGCGGGGAACAACTGGAGGAGGCGGCGGTACTCTGCCAAGGCGAGGTCGATCTCCCCCGCCTGCTCGTAGATCTGCCCGATCCTCATCTGGGCCTTTTCGGCCCATGCAGGGGCGCTCTCCTTGTAGTTCTCCACAACCGACTTCATAGAGGTCACCGCATACTGCCTGAGGTTGACGGATTTCATATCCGCCGCTGCGTAGCTTTCCGCTTTCGTCAAATCAGCTTCCGGGCCTGCGGCGCTCTGGGTCTTCAATTCCGACGATGCTTTCGGCGATGGCTCCGCTTTCCCCGCCACCGTGGGAGAGGGCACAGCCATGGCAGCGCGAGGCGCAGGCGTCACTGTCGGAATCCGCGTCGCGGTGGGCTGTGGGGCTGCTGTCTGTGTGGGAGGGACAGCAACAATGGTCGGGGCAACCGCGCCCGGCTGCGGGGGCGCCGGAGCCCCTCCCTCTCTCTTCCCGCACGACCGGAAAGCGGCCAGCAGGATGATCACCAGGAGAATCCCTCCCGCTCCGAAGAGAGAACGCCGCGGCTTCCTACGGAGCGCAGTGGATGCCCGCTCCCGCGCGGTCTTCACCTTTCTGACGATGTTGTCCAGAAATCCGGAATCCTGCCTGAGAAATTTTTCGAGCACCTGCCCGAGATCCGCCGCATTCTGGTAACGGTCATCCGGGTTGGGCTTCAGGCAGCGGAGAACGACCTCATCGAGCTCCCCGGGAACCTGGTCATTGATCTCACTCGGCCGCTTGAAATGCCCCATGGGGAGCTGGCCGGTGAACATCTCGTACAGGATGATCCCGAATGAGAAAATGTCGGCGCGAAAATCCACGGCGCGGGCGTCCCTGCGCTGTTCAGGCGCCATATACTCGAGCGTCCCCATCGCAATGTTGGACTGCGTGAGAGTGGAGAGTTCCCCCGCGGCCTGCGCGAGCTGCACGAGGCCGAAATCCGCGACCTTCACCGCGAACGTGTCCTTTGCGACGAGGATGTTGGATGGCTTGAGATCCCTGTGGACGATACCCTTCGAGTGGGCATAGGAGAGCGCGCTGCACACCTGGATGGAGATCTCGAGCGTCTGCCGGAATGTGAGCGACCGCTCCTTGAGCATCCGGTCGAGATTCAGTCCGTCCACATACTCCATGACAAAGTAGCAGATTCCCTCCTCCCTGCCACGGTCAATGATCTGGATGATGTTGGGGTGGCTGAGCCGCGCGATCGTCTCGGCCTCCCTGTCGAACCGTTCGGTAAACTCCTTATCCCGCGCGAAGCTCTCGGGAAGCACCTTGATGGCCACCGTCCGGTTGAGCGACGGCTGAATCCCCTTGTAGACAACCGCCATTCCGCCGTGCCCGATCTCCTCGATAATCTGGTAGTGCCCGAGGTGGTCGAACTTGATTTTCTTCGATGATTTTGTCATATCTGTATGTCCTTTATATTGCGCGCGAGTCTAAGCTATTCACCAACCCAACACTTAAATGGCCTCACTGCTAGATACCACAGCAGATTATACACTTTTAACCACTGATGACGCTGAGGACACTGAACGCTTCGAACGACTATCTCATTGATATCTTAATCGCCATTCAGGACGCAGATGAACGCAGAACACGCAGATACAAAGACAGTGTGAGGTGAAAACTTCAAGGTTCACGCTGCTTCTTTTGTTAATCTGCGTTCATCTGCCAAATTAGAGCTTCACCCGGTGGACCTCGACCGGCTCGGTTTTGCCGCGGATCTGCAGCGGGGGCATCTTCTCCGCGATAACGCGTCCCTCGACAGCCCCCAAGGTGAATCCGCTCAGAAGGATATCTCCCCCTTTCGCAAGATCAGCGAGGCGCGAGGCGAGGTTCACCGCATTGCCGATGACGGTGAGTTCCATCCGCTGCTCCGACCCCACATTGCCGTAGAGCACCTCACCCGTGGTGATCCCGATGCCGATCTGAAATGTCTTCCTTCCATGCGCCGCCCAGCGCGCGTTGAGCTCCCGCAACGCGGACTGCATTTCGATCGCCGTCTTCACCGCGCGGAAGGGATCGTCAGGATGGGGCAATGCCGCGCCGAAGACGACGATGAGAGCATCCCCGATATACTTGTCTATCGTCCCTTCATGTTTGAAAACGATGCGGGTCATCTCGGTGAAGTACTCGTTGAGTATACCCATTACCTCGTTCGGGGGAAGCTCCTCCGACAGTCTGGTAAAATCCCGGATATCCGAGAAGAGAATGGTCACCTCCTTGACCTCGCCGCCGAGGTTGATCTCCTTGTTTCCCTCCATGATCTGTTCGACCTCATTCGGGGAAAGATAGCGCTGGAGATTATTCCTGCGGCGGACTTCGATCTGGATATCATGGTAGAGCCTGGCGTTCTCGATCGCGAGGGCTGCTTGGCCTGCGATCCCCGAGAGAAGCTTGAGGTCATCCTCCGTGAACTCCCCCGAGGTGGCGCGGTTGGCGACGCTGAGCACACCCTGGAGCCCCCCCTTGCTGATCAGGGGGACGCACATGGTGGACATCATATGGTAGCGCATCACGCTCTCCGCCCCCTTGAACCGGCTGTCGCTCGAGGCGTCCGTGCTGAGGACCGCAACCCCCTCCTTGATAACCTTGTTGAGTATGGTGCGGCTCACCGCCACTGCACCCTCTCTCCCTTTCACGATCTTTGAGCGGAAGAGGCGGATCTTGAGATCGCCGGTCACGCTGTCCCGGAGCATGATGAATGCCTCATCAGGATCGACAACCTCGAAGATAAACTCCATGAGCGAGTGGAGGAGCTCATTAAGGTTAAGAGTCGTGGAGACGGCCCGACCGACCCTGTAGAGAATGCCGAGCGAGCGGTGCGCCTTTTTGAGAAGCTCGGTATTCTCTTCCACCTCCGCAGCGTCGACGCTCTCCAGATTCTCGACGCGGAGAACCGATCTCACCTCTGATTTCACTGTGGTATCATCAGGGATGGCTCTGAAACGCCCCTCTTTTTCTCCTCGGTCATCGCGGTAAATGAACACAGTCTGCCCGATGCCGATCTCGTCTCCGTCATTGAGGAGCGTTTTCTCCACACGCTTCCCATTCAGGGTCGTCCCGTTCTTGCTGCCCAGGTCCTCAAGGAGCGCATCCCCACCGCGGCTGAGCGTGATGGACGCGTGCGCGCGGGAAACGCCGAGACCCGAAAGCTCGATCCCGCAGCCCCGGCTCCTCCCGATCGTCGTCGCACCGGATTCGAGCTCATGGTAGAGCCCTTGGCCGATGCCCTCCTTCAAGAAAAGTCTCGACATGATGCCATTACCCCTGCTCTCCGGTCAGGAGAGAGGCTTGATTGTAACAAAGAGCAGCTCTAAAAGTAACGAGGGAAGTAAGGCAATGTATAAGGAGACCCTAACTAATCAGGTAGTCAGAAGTCAGGAGCCAGAATCCAGAATGGATCGCGCATACGCTTCCAGTAGCTTACTGACCTCTTCGAGTAACTGCATTAACTCTGAAACATCGCCGTAGCCCAAGTCCTCAAATGTCGCCGCTGGCGTCGTCATTTCAACTCCTGGCTCCTGACTCCTGAATTCTGGCTCCTGAGCAGTTATGGAGACTGTTATAGGGTGTGTAATAAAGTTATCCACAGCGCAGGGGGGCCTTAAGGCCCCCCTGCGTAAGGAGGGCATGCTCTGCATGAGCGAAAAGCGTTGACATGGGCCGAAGACTGTTTATAGTATACCGTTTCCTGAAACACAATCCGAAGGGAGACGAGGAGAATGGCAGGAATTTTTCCGTTCAGGGGGTATCGCTACAACAAGGGCAAGATAACGGACATAAGCGCCGTGATCGCCGAGCCTTATGATAAGATCACTGCGGAACTCCAGGAAACCTACTACCGGCGGCACCCTCACAACATCGTGCGCTTCTCCAAGGGGAAGACAGATACTCAGGATACCGATGCAAACAACCAGTACACCCGCGCGAGAGAATACCTTGAAAAATGGATCTCCGAGGGGATCCTGAAGCGCGACGAGCGGGAGACCCTTTACATATATAATCAGGAATACTCCATCGGAGCGGGCCCGAGGAAGGTGCGGCATGGGTTCATCGCGCTTGGCCAGCTCGAGGAGTTCGATAAGGGTGGCGTGAAACCACATGAGCGGACGCTCGCAGGCCCGAAGGCGGACCGGCTCAACCTGATGCGCGCCACCGCAGCGCAGACCGGCCTGATCTTCATGCTTTACTCCGATCCGGAGAACGAGGTCAGCCGAGTCCTCTCGAAGGCATGCTCGGGGGAACCGGACATTGAGGCCCGCGATGACAACGGCGTCATCCACAGGGTATGGGCGGTTACGGACGCGGGGATACATAACAGGGTGAAAGCGCTGATGGAGGAGAAGACGCTTTTTATTGCGGACGGCCACCATCGCTATGAAACAGCGCTCAACTACAGGAGAGAAATGCGGGAGAAGGGGATAAGCTGCCTCCCGGGAAATGAGAATTACGACAACCATATCATGGCCTTCGTCTCCATGCAGGACAGCGGCCTCACCATTCTCCCGACGCACCGATTGCTGTTCAATCTCACGCCACAGCAGATTACTTCATTTCTCGAGCAGATGCGCACATTCTTTGCTCTGGAGCCCTGCAGCGGCTTGAACGCAATGCTTGAAAAGATGAGGGGAGGCGGAGATAACGAACACCGCTTCGGTCTTTACCTCAATGGGAAATTCATGCTCCTCACACTTCTAAGTGAGGAGAAAGTATTCGCCCTTATGAGCCGCGATGCATCCGATGAATGGAAGAGGCTCGACGTCAGCATCATCCACGCACTACTGGAGAAACTGCTCGGTATCGACAAAAAAAGGCTGGAGGAGGAATCCAACGTAGCCTATGAGCGTTATCCGGACCTTGCGGTGAAGATGGTGGACGAGGGGCGCTACCAGCTCGCCATCTTCCTGAATGCCACGAAGGCAACGCAGGTGGCGGAGGTGGCATGCAAAGGCGAAAGGATGCCTCAGAAATCAACGGATTTCTACCCGAAGCTCTACACCGGTTTGGTGCTAAATAAATTGAATCTCGTACAGAGATAATATGGCGCACCTTTTTCTCCGGCATTCAGTAGTGCAGCGTCTCAGAAATAGCGAATATTAATTTGACATTGCGAGCGAAGCGATCTCAACTCATTGTGATCCAATAGATTGCTTCGTCGCTCCGCTCCTCGCAATGACATAACTCATGTAGTATAATTATGAAACATTACACGAGGCAGAGCCGAAGCTCGTAACCGAGACCTTTAGCCTGGATTATTCACGATGCGCCCGTAGTAAAAGGGGCATAACCACTGAGGGCATTGAATATACTGAATGTTTGGACGCAGATTTGCGCAGATGAACGCAGATTAACAAAAGAAGCAGCGTGAACCCTTGAAGTTTTCACCTCACACTGTCTTTGTATCTGCGTGTTCTGCGTTCATCTGCGTCCTGAATAGCGATTAGGATATCAATGGGATAGTTGTTTGAACCGTTCAGTGACCTCAGCGTCTTCAGTGGTTAAAAGAGTGTAGTCTGTTGTGCTATTCGGCAGGTATGTCAGTTTTTAGTTGGTGAATAGATCAGGTCAGCAGGAGCTTGTAGCCGAGACTTCAGTCTCGGCGAGGAGGCGGGACTAAACTCTCGCCCAAGATAAAAGAAGGAGGAGGTTCCATGAAAAAAGTGCTCATCTGCGATCCCATTGCAAAAGAGGCGGTCACCATCCTGAAAAAAACGGGGTTTGAGGTCACCGAAAAAACCGGCCTCTCGGAAGCTGATCTGGTAAGCTGTATCGGCGACTATAATGCGATCATCGTCCGGAGCGCCACCAAGGTTACCCGCAAAGTCATCGAAGCGGGAAAGAAACTCGAAGTCATAGCCCGCGGCGGAGTGGGCGTTGACAATATCGATATGGCTGCCGCGAAAGAGAAGGGGATACCTGTCGTAAATACGCCCAAGGCGCCCTCCATCTCCGTTGCGGAGCACACGTTCGCCCTCCTGTTCGCGCTCGCCCGGTCCATCCCCCAGGCAGACGCCACCACCAAGGCCGGAAAGTGGGAAAAGAAAAAATTCAAGGGCTTCGAACTCTACGGCAAAACACTCGGGCTCATCGGGATTGGCCGCATTGGGCAGGAGGTTGCCGTCAGGGCGATGGGGCTCGGAATGAAGGTCATCACCTACGATCCATTCGGGTGCGCCACGGCGACAATTCACGCCCCTCAGATGGATTCCTGCGACCTCGGCAAGCTTATCCGGGAGGCGGATATCATCACGCTGCATGTGCCGCTCACGGATGCGACGCGGGGCATGATCGGGGGAAAAGAGATCGCCTCAATGAAGGACGGTGTGGTAATCGTCAACTGCGCGCGCGGAGGCGTGGTGGACGAAAAAGCGCTCCTCGAGGGGCTCACGAGCGGCAAGGTGAGAGGGGCCTGCCTCGATGTTTTCGAAAAGGAGCCGCCCGCGGACAATCCGCTTCTGAAGCTCGACAACGTCGTCGTGACTCCGCACATCGCTTCCCAGACCGCGGAAGGGCAGTTCAGGGTCGGGACCGAGGTTGCAGCGCTGGTGGTCGAGAAGCTGCAGGGGTAACGGAGTTTTCACACACAGCACCTCATTCTTCTTACATACTGATTGCATCCCACCCGCGCGGGTGTGAGCGCAATCGGGCTCATCAGGTGCCCAAGCATAAGGAACCATAGCGTATGAAAAAAATACTCAAGATCAGCGAGGGGGGACAGGGCCCGCTCGACATGGTGCTCACACAACTGGACATTGCGGCACAAAAGCTCAAGATTGATCCCGATATCCATGAAAAATTAAAAACGCCCCAGCGGATACTCATCGTCTCCGTCCCCATACGCATGGACAGTGGCAAGGTGAAGGTTTTCACGGGATACCGCGTTCAGCACAGCATGGAGCGCGGGCCCTGCAAGGGCGGCATCCGCTACCATCCCCAGGTTGACCTCAACGAGATCACCGCGCTCGCAATGCTCATGACATGGAAATGCGCGGTCGTCAACATCCCTTACGGCGGGGCGAAGGGAGGCGTCGTGTGCGATCCCTCGCAGATGTCTATATATGAGATCGAGCGGCTCACGCGGCGCTACGCGAGCGAAATCTCAATCATCATCGGCCCCGACAAGGATATCCCCGCGCCGGATGTGAACACCAATCCGCAAATCATGGGATGGATTCTGGATACCTACAGCATGAACCTCGGCCACTCGGTCCCCAGCGTCGTCACCGGAAAGCCGATCTGCCTTGGGGGCTCCAAGGGGAGGCTCGAGGCGACTGCGCGCGGCGTATTCTTTGTCACCGAACAGACCTGCGCGTACAAAGGGATGTCGCTGAGCAGCAGCTCCGTCGCGATCCAGGGATTCGGCAACGTCGGCTCTCACTCGGCGCGCATCATCCATGAACACGGAGGAAAGGTGGTGGCGGTGAGCGATGTGAGCGGAGCGATCCACAACCCCGAGGGCATCGACATCCCGAAACTGCTCGCACATATATCTCAGAATAAAGCGCTCAAAGACTTTGCCGGCGGCCGAGTAATAAGTAATAAGCAACTTCTCGAGTGCAACTGCGACATCCTCATCCCGGCCGCGCTCGAGGGGCAGATCACAGAGGAGAACGCGCCGCGGATAAAGGCGAAGATAATCGTGGAGGCCGCCAACGCCCCTACCACGCCTGCCGGAGACAAGATCCTGAATGAGCGAGGCATCTTCGTGGTGCCCGACATCCTCGCTAACGCCGGCGGCGTCACCGTCTCCTACTTCGAGTGGGTGCAGAGCATCCAGGAGTACTTCTGGTCAGAGGAAGAGGTCAACAACAAGCTCCGCGCGATCATGACACAGGCGTTCACCGAGGTGATCGCCCTCATGGAGCAGTACCACGTGGATATGCGCCTGGCGGCGATGATGCTCGGCGTGGGCAGGGTGGCCGAGGCGGGGAAATATCGGGGACTGTGGCCGTAAACACGGCGAAGAAAGTGTAGAGTGTAAGGTTCAAGGTGCGGAGACACTACAGGCACTACATGGCGCCGCACAGCATCGTACCCGCGATTTTCAGGCGAACGGATAAATTACTGCGTAAAAAGTGTGCGGACTCTTCCACCTGCCTGAGTAATTCACTTGCACCTATTTTATTTCAAAGGGATTGGGTAACGTTCACACTCAGCGGCGAACAGGTCCGGCTTTTCCCGCCCGTGCGGTTGTTTTGTTGGATTTTTCTATTTTCTCTTTTAATAGCGCAGCTGCTGTTTCAATGCATTGAATGCAAGATAATGTCTGATTCTTTTTGATTTCCTTGCAGGTAATATATTTAGCCTTGTCCTTAAAAGATTTTTCCAAAGCCGTTTTTTGCCCGGCATCATCCAAATGCAGTTTCGCGGCGTAAAGAGCCCCGCACACGCCGCCTTCTGCTCTACCGCCGCCGGATGATTGGTGCTGCGCTATCTCAGAATCCGTTAATTTATTATATTCTTGAAATGCCTTTAGAATCGCCTGCGCGCAATTATATTTCTCTCTCCCATGAAATAACCGCTTGGCTAATGCAATTTCCATAGTTCTTATTCCCTATCTGATGACGGAATCGAGCGGCACTTCCACTGATCCGGGGGGGAACCGAACACCCGTATATTTGCTCATCCGGTGGAACGACGCATTAGGGACAGTTGCTTTTTAAATAGATCGGAATGAGTCCCCATCCGCTCAAAGATGATACGCGCCGGCTCAATCTTGTAGATCAACAACCAATCAGATTCGATATGACATTCACGCCGCCCGATGTAGTTCCCAATAAGACGACGGTCCCGGTGAATGGCGTCGAGAGGCTGGCCGACCAGTAGAGTGCGGGCGATAATCTTGAACTTGTCCAAATTCTTGCCTCGATGCTTGGCGCGCTTTACGTCTTTCTCGAATTGCCTGGTATAAACGGGAGTATACATCAGATTCCCAGTTTCCCAAACATATCGTCTGCATCCTCACACACGACAAGATCACTCCCCGCGTCGGTTGCCTTGAGCGTTCGCTTGGTCGTCGCCGTCGGGATTGCGATGTCGAAGGGAAGACCTTCACGGAGTTCGACTTGCTTGTAGAACATCGTGATTGCCTGTGTCGCGTTGAGACCAAGATGCCTGAAGATTTTCTCCGCATGATGTTTTAACTGCGGCTGAATGCGGGCTCGAACGGTTGCTGTCTTACTCATCGTCCACCTCCATTGTCCAAAAAATGTAGCACAATTGGGGTACAATGACTAGGAAAATCTTTGTCGATTGTGTTCTATTTCAAGATCCTGCCGCCCCCGTTTAGGAGGCTTATCCCCCACCATATTGAAAACAACCCAATAATCCATTGGATTAGTCAGACTCTGTGGGAATTATGTGAGAGCGTCTTAAGAAGGGAGGTTTCTTTAATGGAGAGAAGTTTGTGCCCCAAAAGCGGGACGCTGAGGCCGATTAAAGTTAACATTAGCCGAAAGATGCCCTTCATTTGATTCTATATCATTTGCCCAACGTATGCATGACCCGCAATGAAAAGGCGCCGTTGAGGCGCCTTTTCATTGTCGCGATCGATGCACCTGTTCGACGTTTTTCATGCATCGGCATCGACGAGTCGAGGAACGTGCTTGACACCGATCAGACCATCGATGGAGAGATCCTCGTCCAAATCCGGCCAGTGAATTCCATAGCCCGAAGGAGAAATCTCAAAATTCCCTCTCTGTTTCGGTGTGGCTTTCGCCAGCCGCTTCGATTGTGTGCGGATATCGATGCGGTATTCGCGTCCATCAATGCGAAGATGCATGATTATCCCTGAAAATGACACATCCTGGACTTCATGGAATTTATTCATATTTCTTCTCCTGAAACTCATTCCACTGCTCGACAACATAGTCAAAATGTTCGAATATGATACGCCTGACGGTTCTCTTATCTGCCAGTCCCATATTGTACGAGTGGGCTTCAATCGCCTCGAAACCCGGCACGTCAAGCCAGTACTTCGCTTCTGCATCCCCTTTCTGGCAATGAATATGGATCGGTTCGTGCCGTTCGTTGGCATAGAAATAAAATCGCCATCCCTGAATCATCAATATTGTGGGCATTGTGCTTTGTATCCCTTGCTAGACTTCCTATATTACCACAGAATGCACCATCTGTCGCCAACTGGCTGGACACAACTGGCTGGAGATAATATTCCTATCTGTCTAACGGAGAGCTCACTCACAGACAGCCGCGCCGTAAGCACGGATGACTGTTGAGTGCAGCGACATGTTCGGCATCTCGTGCATTTTTACGGTACGTATCGGATTGGGTTTTGAGCGCCGTCCGGAAGCAGATGCTCAACGGAACCTCCGATGTAGCGACGACAAATTGCTGGTTCGGCGGGCGAGCCGAGAAATTCCCATCGGTCCGCCCAACTCTTTTTCTTTGTGCGGTGACGATAGCGAGTCGTCCCGCCAGGGTGCCAGGACCTGATTCGATACACTTCGCGCACAATACCGTGGTGAACGGCCATCGCGTACTTGCATGTTTCACGTCGCTTCCCCACGACCCACACACCGCGGGTCGCCTCGTATAGTTCAGACGCGGTCATTCCGGAGCGGTACAGTTGACTGATGCGGATCAAGACAGATGGATCACGGATGTTGATGCGCCGTGCTCCGTACCGAAAGACCAGGTCAGAGAGCGGGGTTCGACCAAGCTGTTTCGTCTGCTTGCCACTGACTCGGTTCGTGAGTCTGTCAAGTCCGAGCGCATCGATTACAGCCGTCTCGACTGCGAATGCGGCTGCTTCATCTGGTAAGCCGTGGGCCAGAATATCCACCCGTTGTCTGGGCAACCGCAGGAGATGAGCAAGGGCACGCTGCCCTTGGCCTTTACCCACATACGTAATCTGGCCGCTCTTTGGCCTGACATAGGCGTATACATAGTGACCGAGTCGTTCCGTTACCGCATGTGGGATGCGCTGCATCTTTATGCTCCTCCGTTACATTGCCGAACAGTTAGTTTTATATTTATTCTGCAGTTAGATAATTTTTTCTTGTGACACAGGAAACAGGCAATTTTTTGGGGCAAAAAACGCTGAAATATTAAAAAACATTCTCTTAATTCCCTCCTGGAAATGATTATATCGAATATGCATAATTCTAGGTTTTTATTATCTGCTCTTTATCTTCAAGAGTTCGCACACGGGATTACAATTCTCGGATTTCCGCGCTCATCCGGTCCGTATCCAGGATGGCTACTGTGGCCTTGCCGGTGAGCCAGCCCCCGCACTCCCCCGGATTCACCACAAGCGTTTTTCCCTTCCGTACCACCACCTCATGAGTGTGGCCGTAAATGATTATGTCGTAGGAGCCGCTCTTCTCGAGCGCATCGAGCATGTCGGGGGCGTGGATGAGGAGAATCTTCTTCCCCGAGATTTCTCCTTCCCATTTTCGTTCGTGAATCTCGCCGATCCCCTTGAATTTCTCCCTCAGAAAGAATTTCTCTCCGTCGTTGTTCCCTAACACCGCGATCAGCCCGACCTCGAGCTTCTTGAATTCCTTCGCGGTGATAGGCGAGATGATATCCCCCGCGTGCAGCACACAGTGAACCTTCTCCTTGTTGAAGAGCTCCACCGCCTTCGCGATCATCAACATGTTCTCGTGTGAATCAGACATCACCCCGAGTTTCATTGTCCGGCCCCTCCATGCAAGTAATGCCTCAGAAGGTGTGAAATAATCGGGATTCCATCCCCTTCTGCAATCCATAGGCTGTAGGGGCTCGATTTATCGAGCCCTACGGTGCGGGTCGGATAAATCCGACCCCTACAAAGCATTTTTCCACACCTCCTCAGTCTCGATGGGGGCAGCACACCCACCCTTACCCTTCCTTCGACAAGCTCAGGACAGGCTCCCCTCAAGGGGGGAGGGGATGTGATTTGAGACCCCGCGAGACCGACCCATTACCCATGCAACCAAAATACGCTTGCCTTTTGTGCGTGATTAGTATATCACTTATGAAAAAAGTGGCAATCACAGCCATGAGAAAGAGGCTACTAATGAAAAGCAAATCGCCTGAATCAGCATGGGATGTCGCGCTCGAGCAACTTGACGACGTTGCGAAGAAAATCAACCTTGATCCGTACACCCACGAGCGGCTGCGCCATTCGCAGAGGGAACTCACCGTTTCCATCCCGATGCGGATGGACGACGGCACGCCAAGGGTCTTCACGGGCTACCGCGTGCAGCATAGTCTCATCAGGGGCCCCTCCAAGGGAGGCATCCGCTATCACCCCGATGTTACCATTGAGGAGGTACGGGCACTCGCAATGTGGATGACCTGGAAATGCGCGGTCGTCAATATTCCCTACGGTGGCGCAAAGGGCGGCGTTATTTGCAACCCTAAAGAGATGTCGATGAGGGAACTTGAGAACCTCACTCGCCGCTACGCCGTGGAGATCAGCATCATCATCGGGCCGGCAAAAGACATTCCCGCGCCGGACGTGTATACGGACGCTCAGGTCATGGCCTGGATCATGGACACAATCAGTATGACACAGGGATGGTGCGTGACAGGGGTGGTGACAGGAAAACCGGTCGACATCGGCGGTTCGCTGGGCCGTAAAGAGGCCACCGGCCGCGGAGTCATGGTAACCGCCATCGAGGCGATGAAGTACAAAGGGATCGAAGTAGAGGGGGCAAAAGTGGCGGTACAGGGCTTCGGTAACGCGGGGTCCGTTACCGCATTGCTCATGCACGATGCCGGAGCCAAGATTATTGGAGTCTCGGATTCAAAAGGCGGAATTTATAACCCAAAAGGCTTGGATCCACACAGTGTCCTTGAGTATAAGGCGAAGACCGGTTCCGTGATCGGCTACGAAAACGCGGATGCAGTCAGCAATGCGGAGCTCCTGGAACTCGAATGCGATCTCCTCGTACCTGCCGCCCTTGAGAGTCAGATCACCGAGGAGAACGCGCGGAGGGTGAAAGCGAAGATTGTCGCTGAAGCAGCGAACGGCCCCACTACCCCCGCAGCAGATAAGATTCTCTATGACCGTGGTATCTTCTGCGTTCCCGACATCCTCGCCAACGCCGGCGGTGTCACAGTTTCCTACTTTGAGTGGGTGCAGGATCTCCAGGCATTTTTCTGGAGCGAAGCCGACATTAACGAGCGCCTGCGTGGCATCATGGTCAGCAGCTTCGACGCGGTTCTCAGGACCGCGGAAAAGCACAAGGTGGACATGCGCACCGCAGCGCTGATCCTCGCCGTGGGCCGGGTCGCCAGTGCCATGAAGATACGAGGACTGTGGCCTTAGAAACAGCGACTACAGTTTCGAGTTGCGAGTTTCGAGGAGAAGCTTACTCTGGTCTATTCACCGAATTAGCGCCTACATTATATAGTTGCTCGGCGCAGGCAGGTTGGCAGAGGGCGCAAACTACTGGATGACTTTGGCCCCGAAAACGGCAACGAAAGTTTAAGGTTTAAAGGGCATAGTCCCGCAATCTTAATGGCATGAGTCCTTTGAAGGGGGAAATCCGCCAATGATCACCGAATTACAGATGGTCCTAAGGCTCGTCATAGCTGCGGTTCTCGGCGGCTTAGTCGGTTTTGAACGGGAGCGGCACCACCAGCCCGCGGGACTGCGCACACACACCATTCTTGCCATCGGTTCCGCACTCGCCATGTGTCTCTCGATCTACCTCGCTACCGGATTGCGTGACTTTGCCCCGAATGGTGACCCCGCGAGGCTCGCGGCCCAGGTCATCTCGGGGATCGGTTTTCTCGGGGCCGGCGCGATCCTCAGGTACGGGATCAATGTGCGGGGGCTTACCACGGCGACATCGTTCTGGACGGTTGCGATCGTCGGCCTCGCCGTGGGAGCCGGCCACTACGTCGCGGCAGTCGCTGCGACAACCCTCATACTTGCGGCACTGGAAATACTCGATCGCGTCGAGAAAAGGTTCTTCGCGCGCTTGGCATTCCGCACCATCAACATCAAAGGCAAGGACAGGCCCTATATCGTAGAGGATGTGAAGAAGGCCTTCAGCGCGCTCAATATAGAGACGAAATCCTTCAATGTCTCAAAAGACCTTGAGGCAAACGAAATCGAACTGGTCGCCATCGCCAGGTTTCCACAAACACAGGATTTTGATAAAATAGTGGCGGACCTTTCCCATATCGAAGGTGTGAAAGAGTTCGACGTACACTAGCGCCGCTGACGCAGTTCCCATAATAAAGTAAATGCATGTTATAGAAATATTTTGTTCCATCATTCCATGAGATCATCCGAAAAAGCCACGCTCCATCACAAGGATCGTTCATTTACGCGCCTCCTCTCGGAGTATAGAGGACGGCCCGGCGCGCTCGTTCCGCTCCTCCAGAGCACGCAAAAACTCTTCGGCTACCTTCCCAAAAGCGCCATGGTGCGTATCGCGGAAACGCTCAGGATTTCTCCCTCTGAAGTCTACGGGGTGGCGACGTTCTATGGGCAGTTCCGTCTCGCGCCCGCGGGAAAACACCTCATCACCGTGTGCCACGGAACCGCGTGCCATGTCTGCGGCGCGGAGCGGATCTCGGAATCGCTCCAGAGATTGCTGAAGATACAGCCGGGGGGAACCACCACGGATGGCCTGTTCACGCTTCAGAATGTCGCATGCCTCGGCTGCTGCAGCCTCTCGCCGGTAATGATGATCGACGCCACAGTCTTTGGGAAGCTCACCCCCACCGCTCTCCCCTCCATTCTCAAGAGGTACGCATGAGACTCCCCCCTGCCGGCAACTACGGGGTTACGATCGGTTTCGGCTCGTGCGGCATCGCCGCGGGCGCGGATGCGGTGCTCCGAAAGTTCAGAGAGGAGATCGCGCGCCTCAAGCTCCCTGCGCGCGTCGACGCTACCGGCTGCATAGGGATGTGCCATAGAGAAGTGCTCGTGGAGCTGGTTTCTCCTGACGGCCGCTCTTTTCTCTATGGAGAAGTGACACCCGATCGCGCAACGCGGATTATTGACGAACACCTTGTGAAGGGGCATCCTGTCCGCGAGTGGCTCGTCGCGGATGAGAATAAGCGTTTGGAATCCCTCCCCTACTTTGCCAAGCAAAAGAAGATCGTGCTCAGGAACTGCGGATTCGTCAACCCGGAGGAAATCGCCGACTATATACAGCGTGGCGGCTACACCGCCCTCCGCGCGATCCTGCGGAATGGAGATCCGGATGCAGTCATTGAGACCGTAGCGTCCTCCGGCCTGAGGGGAAGGGGCGGAGGCGGATTTCCCACGGGGAAGAAATGGCGGCTCACGCGGGATGCAAAGGGCGCCCCCAAGTATTTCATCTGCAACGCGGATGAGGGCGACCCTGGGGCATTCATGGACCGGAGCGTTCTGGAGGGAGATCCGCACTCGGTGCTTGAGGGAATGATCATCGCCGCTTTCGCAATCGGCGCATCTGAGGGATATTTCTACGTGAGGGCCGAGTATCCGCTCGCGGTCAAGAGGCTTCGCAAGGCGCTTTCTCAGGCTGGGAAGAAAGGGTTCCTTGGGAAAAACATTCTCGGCAGTGGTTTCTCCTTCACCGTGTCGCTCATGGAGGGCGCCGGGGCGTTCGTCTGCGGGGAGGAGACCGCGCTCATTAAATCGCTCCAGGGTGAGAGGGGGATGCCGAGGCTGAGGCCGCCGTTTCCCGCCGTGAGCGGGCTTTGGGGCAAGCCCACCTGTATTAATAATGTGGAGACGCTTGCGAGCGTACCCTGGATTATTCAGAGCGGTGCGTCCGACTACGCGGCAATCGGAACGCAGACGAGCAAGGGGACAAAGGTATTCGCTCTCGCCGGCAAGATCGCCCGGGGCGGGCTCGTCGAGGTGCCGATGGGAATCACCATCCGTGAGATCATCGAGGATATCGGCGGAGGCTCCGGCACGCGGCTCCCGATCAAGGCCATTCAGATCGGCGGCCCTTCCGGCGGATGCCTTCCGCGCAGCCTCTTTGACACCCCCATCGACTACGAGTCCCTTCAGAGGAGCGGGGCGATCATGGGGTCCGGCGGCATGATCGTCCTCGACGAATCGAGTTGTATGGTGGATATCGCGCGGTATTTCCTCGCCTTCACACAGAACGAATCTTGTGGGAAGTGCACCTTCTGCCGGATCGGGACCAAGCGGATGCTCGAGATCCTCGAGCGCATCACGCAGGGGAAAGGGCATATGGAGGACCTCGATCTGATTGAGGAGCTCGCGGGGAAGGTGAAGATTGCCTCCCTTTGCGGTCTCGGTCAGACCGCGCCAAATCCGGTCCTCACCACGCTCCGGTTCTTCCGCGACGAATACGAGGCACACATTCGCGATCACCGGTGTCCGGCGAAAAAGTGCAAAGCCCTCATCCGCTACGCAATTGACTCCTCACGCTGCGTCGGCTGCGGGGCGTGCGTGCGGGCATGCCCGGCGGGAGCGATCAGCGGGGAGAAAAAGCAGGCGCATCGGATAAACCCCGATGTGTGCACGCGCTGCGGCCTCTGCGTGGAAACGTGCAAATTTGATGCCATAGCGACGGAATAAATTCATGCTTAGGAATTTCAATAATTTTAGGCCACAGAGTGCACAGCGCGGCTATAGGCCGCGACCAAATCTATCTGTGTGTATCTGTGTTCATCTGTGATGCATATTGAAGTTTTAACGATCACCTCAGATACACACAGATAACTGCGGATGAACACAGATAAAGAAATATACTGCGAAACACTGTGTTACAGATTTAAAAGCTACTAAGGCTAAATTAAAATGAATGTCATTCTTGATGGGAAAACAGTTCACGCCGGAAAGGGCGAGACGATCCTCGATGTAGCGCGGCGGGGCGGGATCTCCATTCCAACTCTCTGCCACGACGACAAGCTCGTCCCCTATGCCTCGTGCTGGATATGCGTGGTAAAGGTCAAAGGGGAGAAGCGCCTGAGACCGGCGTGCTCGACGAGGGTGTCCGAGGGGATGGAGATTACCACGGACGACGAGGATATCTTCGCGGCCCGGCGGCTCTGCGTCGAACTCCTGCTCTCCGACCACTGCGGCGAATGCCTTCCCCCGTGCCGCCTCGCATGCCCCGCCGGCTGCGATGCCCGCGGTTACCTCAGCCTGATTCTCGGCGCGCGTTACGGTGATGCGCTCCGCCTCATACGGGAGACCGTTCCGTTGCCCGCGACAATCGGAAGAATCTGCCCTCATCCGTGCGAAGAGGCGTGCAGGAGAAACGTTGTCGACACACCCGCAGCGATCTGCGCCCTCAAGAGATTTGCGGCCGATAATGCCACGGATGCGGCGGCGCTTCCGGAGAAGAAAAAGCCCTCGGGGAAGCGAATTGCGATCATCGGGTCCGGTCCTGCGGGCTTGAGCGCGGCGTATTTCCTCGCGCTCAACGGGCACAGCGTGACCATTTTCGAAGCGAGGGAGAAGCCGGGCGGAATGCTCCGCTACGGCATACCGGAGTATCGCCTCCCGAAGAAGATCCTCGACCGTGAGATTGCCCTGATCGAGCACCTCGGCGTGAGTATTCACTGTGGAGTTTGCATCGGAGAATCATCGACCATCCCACAGCTCCTGGAGAGAGGGCACGATGCAGTGCTCGTCGCGGTCGGTGCGCAGCGGAACCGCCGGATGCGCATCGAGGGGGAGGATATCGAAGGTGTTCTAAGCGGAATTGATTTTCTCGCCGGTGTGGCCGGTGGGCGCGCGCCGCGGCTCGGAAGCTCGGTCATAGTCGTTGGCGGAGGAGATACCGCCATCGACGCCGCGAGGACATCCCTGCGCCTCGGCGCGGAGAAGGTCAGCATTGTGTACCGCAGGTCACGAGAGGAGATGCCTGCGAGCAGCGAGGAGATCAGCGCGGCCGAGGAGGAGGGGATTGAAATCAAGTATCTCACCCTTCCGCTCAGGATAGCGCGTGATGACGGTCAAATCCGGATTGCCTGTTCACGCATGGCGCTCGGGGAGCCCGACGAGAGCGGCCGCCGGAAGCCCGTCCCTGTCCCCGGGAGCGAGCACCTCATCCCGTGCGATTCCGTCATCATGGCGATCGGCCAGTCAGTCGATACATCCGTCTTAAGCGGTTCCGGACTCCCCCCAACCGATCACGGCAGGGTCGGCGCGGCAGAGGGCACGCTCCAGACCGGCGTGGATGCCGTATTCGCCGCGGGGGATTGTGTCACGGGACCCGACATTGCAGTCAGCGCGGTCGCCACAGGACGGAGAGCCGCTGTCGCGATCGACTCATTCCTGCGGACGGGGAAGCCTGCTGCATTGCCTCAGCCGTTCAGCCCTGTGAGGAGAGAGAACAAGGATATTCTTCCGGAAGAATACAGCGGCGAGGAGAAAATACCACGGGCAACCCCGCCCAAACTGGCGATCGCCGGGAGAAAGAGGAACTTTACGGAGGTGGAGAAGACGCTCGAAGAGGAAGACGCTCTGAGAGAGTCGTACCGCTGCCTTGAGTGCGGCTGCGAGAAGATCACGGATTGCACCTTGCGCGACCTCGCGGAACATTACGGTATCGAGACCAACCGGTTTGGAGCGCCGCCGAAGCGATGGAAAAACGACGCACGGCACCCGTATATCGTGCGCGATCCCGATAAGTGCATCAAATGCGCCCGCTGCATACGGGTCTGCCTTGAGGTTCAGGCTATCGACGCATGGGGATACATCGGGAGGGGCCTTGACATGCAGGTGGCGCCCCCATTCGGATGGCCTCTCCAGGACACCGCGTGTGAATCGTGCGGCCAGTGTCTCACCGCGTGTCCCACCGGGGCGCTGGTGGAAAAATTATCGGTCCGCATACCGCCTGCGTCCCTCCTGGAGAAAACGAACACGACCTGCGCTCACTGCGGAGTCGGATGCCAGGTGGTGCTGCATGGCTTCGGCAATGCCTTGCTGAAAGTGACGCCGGGGGATAACGGAAACCTCTGTGAGAAAGGAAAGTTCAAATTCGATTACCTCACTGACAGGGATCGGCTGATCTTCCCGATGATACGAGAGGGGAGAAAGTTTATAAAAGTCAACTTGAAGGATGCAGCGGCACGGGTGCGCGAGCGGCTCACGAAGATCAGCCCGCGCGAAATAGCCGTGTTCGTTTCGCCGCGCCTCACGAACGAGGAAGCGTACGAAGCCCAGAAACTGGCGAGGTCTATTCTTCACACAAACAATATCTATCCCTTCGCCGTTACGCCGATACGCCGTCACACCGATACGATTCTTTCCTGTGCCGCGGGTGAAATCGAGGAGAGCGACGCGATCGTTCTGCTGGATCCCCGCGTCGTTAACCTCAACGGGGTCGCGATGCTCTCGATTGTCCGCGCGGTGAGAAAAGGCGCGATGCTGCTGATCGTGGGGCGGACAAAGACGAAGCTGGATACGCTTGCCTGGAAACAGCTCCCTGTAGATTCCGATCGTTTTGCCGGCTACTCGAAAAAACTCGATTCGTTTATCAGCGGAGCCAAACGCCCCGCCATCGTATACAACAGGAACTGTCTGGGAGAGAACACTCTCATCTCCCTCTGCCGGTTGGCGGGGAAGAGAAAGGCCCGCACCGTGTCCCTCTCCACGGAGATCAACGAGCAGGGTCTCCTTGACGCGGGCGTATCGCCATTCTTCCTCCCGGGGCAACGGCCGGTGACGGACAGCGTTGAGAGGAAGAGATTGGAGAAAAAGTGGAAATGCAAGCTCCCTTCATGGAAGGGGCTGGAATATGCTGCGCTGATCTCCGCGATGAAACATGGCAGGATCAAGGCCGCACTGCTTTTAGGCGGGGTTGAGCCGGGTAGAGACAGGGAATTCGAGCGAGCACTCACGAAGGTAGGCTTTGTGGTGATGCAGGCTCTCGCGCCAACTCCTTTGACCCGTCTCGCGCACATCCTGCTTCCTGCGGCGAGCTGGGCCGAGAGCTCCGGAGAGTTCACCCGCTATGATGGGAAGACGCTGAAGTTGCGGAAAGCCCTCCCGCCCCTCTGCGGCTATGGCAATTTGGAAATCTGGCGTGCCATCCTTGGATGATCTTATCCCCAGTCACACGCATTGATACATTATAGCCATGAACCGTGGCTGAACCCCCTAGAACCCCGTAGCCAAGACTTGTAGCCGGCCCTTAAGGGCTGGCTAAGCTGTGGATAACTTTTAGCTGTTATAATGAAACAACAGGCAATGGGAGACCGAGGTTTCCGGCCAAAACTTGTTGCCGGCCCTTAAGGGCCAGCTACGCTGTGGATAACTTTTAGCTGTTATAATGAAACAACAGGCAATGGGAGATCGAGGTTTCCGGCCAAAACTTGTAGCCGGCCCTTAAGGGCCGGCTACGCTGTGGATAACTTTTATCCACCGCCGATGATCATGAGGATCTTGAGCGCACAGGCTGCAGGGAGAATCGCGGAAGGTTTTGCAGGAGCCCCATTTACAAAATATGATAATAACCCTATGTGGGAAGGATCGTATTTCAGCTTCTGAACCATGAAATCGCGGATACTAGTCCCTTCTGCCACCTCGACCTCAACCGGACCCTGGCCGAGTGGCTTTTTCATCGCTCCGAGCATTTCAAGAATTATTTTCATGCCGCCACCACTTATACCTTGCAGATGCGTTGAATTATTCATGCACACATATGCACGGAGGACTACATCGTATATCTCCAGGAAATGGCAATCTTTTCCTGGAAGGTGCTCATATCTTTCTCCTCCGCGAAGACGCTCCGCCGTTCATTCCCGCGTCAGGTGACATGATACTACGCACCGGGATATCGGATCCTGAACGGCCTTGCCCTAGTCTTATTCTGCCGCCGAAAGGCGAAAAGTCAAAGATAAAGATCCGCCCCAGAAGCCCTCCAGAAGCCTTTTCTATTCTTGTGTTTCCTCCGTCCCCACGTTCGCGCTCGGCTCCGGAGTTGCAAAAACTGCAAGCCCATTTCCACTATTGTAAAGTTGAGTTATTTCAGTTGACGATAATGTCCTATTCCAGAGTCCTACCTCATCTATAATTGCATTTGCAGGATAACTCTCCCCAACATTAGAATCCCCAAACTTAATAGGCTGGTTACTAAATTGCATTCCATGTGTATCATCTACATGAGTTAAAATTCCATCAACCCATATTGAGATACTGCTCTCATCTCTTATAGCTACAACATGATACCATTCATTTGTTCCCGGAACTATACCTGAGTTGACAGAAGAATATGCAGAACCATTTGTGGTGATAAACATTAACGCTTCGGAACCACCTTGCTTATAGAGCATGAACTCATTACACGACTTACGCACTTCCAGCATAAGAAAAGTGGGCTCAGGCCGACGGCGTTTATGCCGCCGGCCTGGAGCCCTGGCGCAGGGAAGTGTTTTTCCCTACGCCGAGGAAATTATATCCCCGCCAAGATCATAGTGCCA
>JAPLCW010000202.1 GCA_026392015.1 Candidatus Auribacterota bacterium
AGTACCGCCGCCACAATAGACACTCTCATCAGACCCTATCGCAGGAGAGCTATTAATTGCAGCCCCAATGTTATAACTCCACCTCAACGAACCGCTTTGCTCCCAGCACCCAAGGCCGGTCTGCCTGCCAAGGTAAATCTCCCCATCAGAGCCTATAGCGGGCGAGGAACTACCAGAAATCGACGTATTGACTTTATATGTCCACGATAATGTTCCATCGGAGTTCATCGCGTACAAGTTGAAGTTACTCGCAGTAAAATAAATTTCACCCTCAGCACCTATGGCTGGACAAGAATACTGAAGATCCGAACCGGTCGTATAGCTCCATGACAGCGAGCAATCTGAATTCATACACAGCAAGTTATTACCAGCGCTGGCGGTTCCAATATATATCTTTCCATTGGAATCTATGGCCGGCGGCGAATTACTACCTGTTGCCGATCGAAGCTTATAGCTCCAATTCAACCCCGGTGTCAAGGTTGACACATATTCGCTCTGCCCCGTATGCCGAACATCGTGCCCATACATTGGCCATGCCGCGTTTTCTTGTAGCCCTCCTTCTGCTTCTAAAATAAAAACAAAATAGCACAGCGCTATGCCTATGCACGCCCTCCATCTTCTTGCTTCCATTTTGCACCTCCATTGTGTATCTCAACTTCGTATTGCTAATGGCACTTCTGATATTGGCATATGAACTCCTTCAAACTTAGACATACACTGAAGTCCAAATCAACATGGATTAACAGTGGCTTGCAATATAGCTATTGAAACAACGCCTATCTAAATCCAAAAGCATACCTCAATATTTAACCACAATTACGCATAAATCATCAGCGAGATCTTGCCACGAAGGACTTGGAAAACAGCGCTTACTCGATCCTGTCTTGCTTCCTTACGGAGAAGAACTTAAAAGCCTCAGTACAAACAGATCGCCTCAATCGCCTCGGCAACTAGAGCCTCTTTGGATCACCCTGCGCTGCCACACAGCATCTTATCATCGCACCACTTCCGGCTGCTTTACGCATCCAAACAGGCTCTAGTCACCTTTTTTCTTGGGAGAGATTACTCTTTGAACACCCTTACTACCTTACCACGCTTTCAATTCCTAACTACCTATTCCCCTCTTCCCTTTCACTACTACCTTACCGCTTTCTCCTTACTATCATATAAATCTATACCCATTCTCCTATATTTTTACGGCCATGTTATCGTTACTCCACCGTCACGATATGGTTCCACAATAAACGGCATACCGGACGATACCGCCTCCCCGGTATCTCCAGACCAGTTCCAACCATCTGAATAGAATCCTACGGCCGTTTTTGCTGATTGACCTACTACATCCCATACCGTAATACCTAATGTGTCATCATTTTGAGCACTGTACACCGCAGCGATTGCTTCCCCCAATGCCTGCGTCGTTGTGATATTCGCTTTATCAGGCGGAACCGATATCCAATTGTAATTGTCACTCGACCCGCTTAAATCGTATATCGTGAACACAACCGTTCCCGGAAGAGGAGCAATCCCCGATATTGTCCAACTAAACGGACTTGTCTCCACTCGATCTATCGTTACCTTATACATTGCCCCGGTCGATACAGCATATGCAGTATCCCATTGCCATCCTCCGGAATAATATGCCGTGCTCGTATCCCCAGATTGACTTGCTCCGTCCCAAGTCCTTACAACGATGGTATCAAATTCCTCGGGGCTGAATGCGGCTCCTATCGAGTTACCTAGGTCAACGGTTGTCACTATCCCTGTTTCATTAAATGGAATAGATACCCAGTTCTCTGCCCCACCACTAGCTCCATACAGGATAAATGTCTTGGTCGCTGCCAATGCGTAGAAATTGTTGTCAAGGCAGCCAACGTACACGCTACCATTCGGCCCGATCGCTGGCGAGGCGTTGAACGAGCCTCCCCCTGCATAGCTCCACGCGAGACTGCTGCTGGAATAGCTCCAGTACAGTGCGCCGCTCGGTGTTAGCGCGTACATTCTTGTATCCTTGGCTCCCACATACACCCTTCCATCCACGCCGATTGCCGCCGAGGAATCTATATCCCCGCCTGCCGCATAGCTCCAGGACAACGTTCCTGTCGAGCCTATCGCGTACAGGTTATTATCCTCCGACCCAACATATGCCATGCCGTAAATGTCAATCGCTGGGGAGGAGTACACATTATCTGTCGTCAGATATGACCACCTGAACGTCCCCGTCGAATTCAGGGCGTATATGTTGTTGTCGTAGGACCCAATGTATACTCCGCCATCAGGAGCTATAGCAGGCGATGACTGTAGGGTACCGCCCGTGAGATAGCTCCATGTCAGCGACCTGCTCCCGTAATCGAGCGCATAGACCGCCTTCGTGTCACCATTACCCCAGAATATCCGCCCACCGGCATCTATGGCAGGCGATGATGGATGCGCATTGGTCGCAGCGCTTGTGGCATAACTCCACGCCAGCGCTCCATTATTCCCGAATACAATGAGGTTTCTCCGCGCCTGCACATATACTTCACCCGTCGCGTTCACCATAGGAGAGGACACCCATATATCCTCCGCCGTTGCGCCCGGATGCATATAGCTCCATTCCATACCGCCCATGGAATTAAACGCGTAGAACTGCTTATCCTCCGAGCCGACGTACACTTCCTGCGTCGCATTTACCGCGGGCGACGATGATATTGGACCATCAGTCGCATAGCTCCATGCGAACATGCCGGTCGAGGCGAATGCATATAGTTGGTTGTCCCCTCCTCCAACGTATATGCTGCCATCAAATCCCAGAGCAGCAGAGGAAGTCACGTCACCCGCCACCTTATAGCTCCACGCGAGACAGGCTATCCCCGGTCCCTCAAAGTTTCTGCTGGCGCCTGTACGCTGAGCATTCGCATGGAACATGGGCCAAATGCCTTCCGGCGCGATCGTCGGCGTAATTGTCGGCGTCGACGTCGGCGTCGACGGTGTCGGTGTTCTTGTCGGCGTTTGCGTCTCTGTCGGTGTCTCCGTCGGCATCAACGTCTCAGTCGGCGTTGCGCTCACCGTCGGTGTTGCAGTCTCCGTCGGTGTCGCAGATGGCTCTGAAGGCGTCTCAGTCGGGGTCGCGAACGCATAGATATTGTTGTCTTTTGACCCCACATACAGCCACCCTGTGCAACTGATCGCCACGCTGGAGTCGATCCAACTGCCTGCCTCGTAACTTCCCGCAAGCGTGCCGTTCGAATTTATCGCGTATAGCTTTTTATCACGCGACCCGGCGTATATTATTCCGTCGCTGCCTATTACCGCCGAGGATTCTATATCCATACCCGCTGCATAACTCCATCCCAACGCACCTGCTGCGCTCAGGGCATATAGATTGTTATCCTCGGATCCAAAATATACGTCTCCAGACGAACTGACCGCAGGCGATGAATAAATATCCCCTGCCGTAGGGTATGTCCATGCCAGCGCGCCTGCTGAAGTATATGCATAAAGGTTATTGTCATAGCACCCGATATATACTTGTCCATTGGCATAATCAAGCGCAGGAGATGATTCCTCTGTGCCACCCTGCCTGTAGCTCCATGCCATTGTCTTGTCGGCGTTTATGACATAAAGTGTGTCCACGTCACCCGTGGCCCAATATATTCTCCCATCGGACCCGATAGCCGGCGAGGATGATTGAGCGGTAGTTGCCGCACCTGTTCTGTAGCTCCATGACATCGTTCCGGCGGAGGTCAGCGCAATCAATCTCGTACGCGCCTGCAGGTATATCTCAGTCGTCGGGCTTATCACCGGCGATGATACCCAGTAATCCTGTGCCCCGCCTCCCGGATGCGTAAATGTCCACAGCAATGTGCCGGATTGGCCAAACGCGTAAATATCCCCGTCTTCAGAACCGACATAGATATTCCCAAAAATATCCACTGCCGGGGATGAGGAAATAGCCCCTCTAGTCTGGTAGCTCCACGACATCCCCCCACCCGGAGACATCGCATAGAACATATTGTCCCCGCTGCCAATGTACACTATCCCGCTGCTGTCCAGCGAAGGAGACGAGGACACGGCTCCGCCTGTCAGATAACTCCATGCCAGCGCAAGAACTGACGGCCCAGCGCATTTGCTTCTCCCAGTATGATCCCAATTTCCACGGAACATCGCCCAGCACATGGGTGTCGGAGTTATTGTCGGTGTGGCCGTTATTGTGGGAGTTTCAGTTGGAGTCGCTGTCGGAGTTTCCGTTGGTGTTGCTGTAATTGTCGGTGTTTGCGTCGGTGTTGCCGCTGGGCCTGCCAACATATATATTTTGTTATCCGATGAACCTATAGCAAGCCGCCATTGATCGGCTATCGCCGGCGAGGATCCGAACGAACCAGCCCCCACATAGCTCCAAGCTAGCGTCCCATTTGAGTTTAGGCCGTATACAATAGCATCGTCAGCGCCTGCATACACCAAACCATCCGTCCCTATAGCGGGCGACGAATCCACATCCATTGCTGCTGCATAGGTCCATAGCAGCGCCCCTGCCTTTGATATTGCGTATATGTTATTGTCTTTCGAGCCTTCATATGTGTTCCCAGACTGATCGATCGCCGGGGATGAATGAACATCGTCGCCAGTCGTAAACGTCCATGACAATGCCCCTGCTGAGCTGAAGGCATATATTTTGTTATCGTAGCATCCGATGTAAACCTCTCCGCTAGCACCTATTGATGGTGCGGACTCCAGCGCCCCTCCCACAACGTAGGTCCATGCAACGGAACTGTCCGAATTAATACCATATAGAGTGTTTTGATCCCCATTGCCCCAGTATATCCGCCCATCGGTACCGACCGCCGGAGACGAGGCCGGATCCCCTGATGCTGTGCCTGTAGTAAAAGTCCATGCCAGCGATCCATTCTCATTAAACGCATATAGCCCACCGCGCGCCTGAACATATATTTTGTCAAGTCCGCTTACGAGCGCCGCAGATGATGCCCAGCCCTGCCCCGTATAGGTCCACCTCAATCCACCCACTGAGTTAAATGCATAAAACTTACCGTCCGCTGAGCCTATGTACACTTGCTCCGTGCAACCTACCACCGGAGCCGCAAGCACATCTCCTCCGGTCGTATAAGTCCAGATTATCGCCCCTGCGGAAGTAAGGGCATATATGGTGTTGTCATTGCTGCCTGCATAGACATTCCCATCCGAGCTTATTACGGGGGATGAAAGTACATCATCGCCTGTTGCATAGGTCCACGCAACTGAAGGGAGTGTAAGCGGCCCTGTCGACGTAGCGCTTCGACCCGTGCGCCCCAGGTCGGCGTGGAATGCCGGCCAGTTTATATCATCACATGAGCAAGGGGTATCATCCACCTGATGATTGGTTATAAGGGCAATTGGGCTGCTCCCCGGAACCACCGCTGCAACGCTGTACAGGGCACCATCCGTATAAGTGTGCACATGACGATTCGAGGTGTACCGCGGAGGACTCGGCGTCTCTGCGGCCCAACTTCCATTATCCGTATCTCCGGGATTTATCCGTATATTGCTCATTACTCCCGAATCGACGACGGCATCAACGTTGTCCATAGCCGCTTCTGTAGGATGCCCGGAGCTGTTGTTCCATACGGATGTAATGCAAACTTCCGGATTCATAGCGCTCAAAAACTCTGCCGAACTGGCCGTGGCGGAGCCATGGTGGTCCACATGCAATACATCGATGTCCCTGCCTAAAGTAGTCACAACCACATCATCTACGCGCTTTTCAAGCGCATCCTCTGCGTCGCCACCTACATAAAAATCGAAACCGCAATATGTAACTACCGCGGTTACAGACATATCGTTCTCACTGCTCACTGTGAGGTTGCTTGTGCCCCTAATATAGGTAGTGTCCGTGGAGTTCGCCATTCCAACGGATAGAAAGCGAAGACTCGCGCCGCTACCAAGATCTATATCGCTGCTTCCGTCCAGGAGTACAGTAGCCCTTTTGCCTGAAACAGTGTCAAGATAGGTTTGATCAATATTAAGCCCATCCTGCCTTGTGGCGCCTCCGCGATCATAAAATACGCCAAAATAGGGTTGTCCACCCATTTCCGATACGAGGTTGTCTAACCCGCCGATATGGTCGCCGTCATAATGGCTACCTATAGCGTAGTCTATATAGCTTATGCCTACGTCGTCCAGCAGGTCTTTGCAATAGGTCGCCCATGTGGCACCGCCGCCTTCATCGAAAAGGACCACCTTCCCGTTGGGGCCTTTAATAATGGTGCCCGTTCCCGATCCCGATCCCGTCGCCCACACCTCCCAAATGTTCAGATCTTGGGCAACTGCCGTGTACGAGAACAGCACTCCGCAACAAGCCAGCGTTACGATAAGGCCTCGAACAATACTCTTCATCGCTACCCTCCTCTCCGGTGGCGGTACCACCAACGAGTTTCCAACTATAAGGTTCAGTTATTCATTTTTTCAAATCGACGCATAATTTAGTTTAGTATGGATAGTGTCTTACAGATCGAGAAATTTTGCAACCCCAGCAGTTCATACACAAAACATCCATATCAAATGGATGTATCGATTATTATCCTTTTTGCCGCATTTTGTATCCATTGTTAAAGTCTCGCGCTACGCATTTGCTTTTCGCAAATCCAGGTTTCCATTATCTTGCGCACCCTCATTTGCATTAACTCGCCATTCTCAGCCTTCATCATTTATCCATAACTACTATTTATCCTTTAGGATATGATCATATTCCCCACACATCACATTTCGACCATTCTCCAGGCAATTACCTAATACTCACTTTCTGATAATAACTCAGTCTGCAAGTTGATGTTCTTGCAGGGATTCGATTTTGCGAACCCGCGCGCGATAAGAATGGTTCAGTAAATATCGTCTCTATGCGAGGATTGAAACAATATGAGAATCTCGATCTTACTTCGCCTATTTTGAGCATGTGATGCATGATCCACGCTTAATCCATCTTGTTGATAAGATCTATCCCCGTATTCCCGCTATTTGGCATACAACTACTTTAGCTATGCACTCATTGCTTACGTGAAGATAACTGATGCCTATCGCAAGCAGCATTCCAATCGCCAGAGTTACCGCAAACATGTTAACAATGCCCACATCTTTTTGCGGATGTCTATTCTCACTCATTCCGGCCCCCTCGCAATATCTGTTGCACCAGCATCCTCAACTTGCAACTTTCCCACTATAGTGCGAATTATCCGACAACTCTTGAATTAGCGCAACGCCACTAAATAACCCATATATCACCCATGAGGAATGGGTGATCGCAATCTCCCCGCATTTCAGCGGATTTGCTTACCTCCAAATATGGGTGAATTCCCGGGGCGCCGGTCTGTGCCGGAGTAGGAGTAACTATAATTATGGGGCATGCATTTACTATAATATTGTCCATATCGAAATAGCCGTTGGCCGAATTTGCGCTTATTCCGAAACGAATCATAAAATTCGGGTTGTTATCGGACAAACCGCCGGAGAAGACTGAAAGATCAATATTATGCTGCTTCCAGTTATGATTTTCCTGGATTAGAACAGTGGTCCAATTCGTCCCCCCGTTATACGATCCATCGAAACAGGCCGTCTCTCCGGCCTCCAGACAATACCCCCGACTCTGAAAGCTTATTGTAATCGTGTTATAGCCCGTTGTGTCAACGCCGATCGACGATCGGCCATTTTTCCCCACATAACCGGAATATCGGCTGGAAGGATCGATGGGATTGTCGCCATTGATGTTTTTTCAAGACAATTGCTTCCCGGACTCCGATTCCAGCAGTCAGGGTACCCGGCGGCTGCACCCCAGTTGTCATGGTCCTCGAGATCTTCAACAAGTATGTTCTCGGGAACGTAGGTAACGTTCAGATTCAGCTCTTCCAAACCGGATGCAATATTGGATGAATGGGATGAGCTAGCGCTTTTATTTTCGATCTGAGAGGGAAACGCCGCCATTCCGAGAGAAAATATCGAAAGGAACAATATTGCGGACAGAATGAATATGCAACTCGATTCCTCAAGAGGGCAAGTTAAAGCTTGATAGGCCGGCGATTTCAGATTCAGATTATGCTCCTTTGAGGAAAAGAATCTCCGCAGATTGCCGCTATTTGCCATGTCCCTCATACACCGCACCCTCCAATGAGTTCGGACTTACGGACTGTCTCTTTAGATTGACTTGTTTGAGAACAAGTAATCCCTGGCGAAATATATCGGCCTTATTGCAAAACGAATTCATCCCTTCATAGGGGGATACCTATTAGAACCAAGCTACAAGCGCGATCGCTGCCATAATCTTGAGAAATTGCCTCATTTTCTGTTTCCTACCGCCAAATGCAACCAAGTTAAATATCAAGGGGATACAGTTACCTCCATCTCGCTCACATAACCCGGGATGGCATCTTCGATACCTCGCGGCGTCTTCCCGCGATCGACCAAGCCGACGATAATTCGATAATCGCCCTCCGCGCCCGGAGGGACGGCCGGAATAGAAAATATGGTTCTGGAATATGATTCCAATAGACCCGGAACTCCGCTTACCATAGGGCGCAATTCGTTTTGAAGAACGGAAGGGTCGGCAAGGGTAAATGAATAGCTCGATCCCCCACCAATGATTATCCCCCACACGTCAAAGATCTGATCAATCGGTTGTGCTGCAATTTCTGCGCGAAATGATTCTCCTACTGAGACAGAATTGCTGCTCAAGTTAAGATGCACCCCCTCTTCCGCTTTGAATACATCTCCGGATGCACTGCCGGCATATATAGCACCGTCTCTGGATTGAAGAAAACATGTTACCCCGCCGGGAACATTGCCCGCCCACTCCCAGCTGATTCCACCGTTCGTTGTTCTGAATATTCCAGTAGTTGCAGAAGTACCGGCGTAGATGCTTCCATCCCTCGCCTGGAGAAGAGTGATTTTTTCTCTTCCCGTCGTCGAGCAATTCCAACCCAAATCAACCAGATTCTCCCAACTTTGTCCACCATCCATTGTTTTAAAAATAGTACTTCCATTAGCGGAATAAACACTGCCATCGGGATTTTCAATAAGACAGTTCACTTCGCCACACACAGCTGCGCCTTTCAAGGACAATGTAAATCCTGTATAAGTCCAGTCAAACCCGCCGTTTGTCGTGACTAAGATATTCCCATAGGGCCCCCCTGCACAAAGAGCTCCACTAAGCGTTTCTAACAGGCTATATACATTACTTGTCACACCATGAGATGTCATGTTGTGCCACGTTTTTCCATTGTCCGTTGTCCTAAAAATACCTGCCCATGTTCCAACCCAGACGCTGTTATCTCGAGTTTGTATCAGGATATTGACGGAACGAGATCCATCAAGCTCCCCTGTCTGAGACCAATGCTTCCCCATGTCTTCAGATATAAACACAGCTCCGTGCTCGTGTTCCAAAGGTATCCCGTCGTAGGTTGTAGCACCGGCAAAGATAGCGCCATCCGAAGATTGAAGCAGACAACTGACGTTTGAATACCAATCATTCCCCACGAGGGGTCCCATCTCTGCCCAGGTTTTACCACAGTCGGTTGTCTTGAAAAC
This sequence comes from Candidatus Auribacterota bacterium, assembly GCA_026392015.1. Lineage (GTDB taxonomy): Bacteria > Auribacterota > Tritonobacteria > UBA1439 > UBA1439 > JAPLCW01. Next base: position 9,547 of record JAPLCW010000202.1, read on the forward strand.
CTTAGCGGCTACAGGATCGATATAAACAGTAGCTGATGCCCAGCCGGCACCAGCATATATAGAACCATCCGAAGCTTGCATAAGCGAGTAAACACCTTTAGTCTCCTGCAAAGTTCCGGTATTTACCCAATATTGTTTTGCTCAACAGGAAATTAGACTTTTTTCGAGTCTTGGATTTTTGCGATTCTGCTGCTCCTCCCTGATTATTTTGTTAGCCCACCACTGTAAGTTGACGGCCCTTCTCCTATCCCCGGCTTCCTGAAGCTTCTGCTTCCTTTTCTGAAGCAACTCGTCCCGGTACCCAAAATAATAGTCCCTTGGCCGCATGTAGAGAATCCCTGCGTGGAGTCTCTCGTTATTGTAATAATCAACCCACTGACCGATGATCTC
>JAPLCW010000143.1 GCA_026392015.1 Candidatus Auribacterota bacterium
ATACCTGCTCTGGCTAAAAGCCGGAGTTACCCACAATCGCCCTTGCCTCGCAGAGCTTTGCAAGAAGCGCTCGGCATCGGGCTCATGTGGATAACTCCTCTATGTGAAATAGGCAGACACCAAAATCGTATACGCTGCCAATATACGGCGATAATGTGGTGTTTTGGCGGAGGAGACGGCTCGCGCATTACGTTGGTGCACGATACAGTATTTGCGGCTCTTTTGCTTTTTATGTCAAATATGAAGATAGCCCCGCAAGAGGAGGAAACGAGATGGACAGCACTAGATTTTACCGGGCATGGCGCATGATGTTCTGCGCCCTATTGATGTCCTGGGTGTCGCCAGGGCATAGCCAGATGTGGACAGGCCCGATCCAATTCAACCCGGGTACGAGTTTCGGCGGATACTTGAGCGATGTCAATATTGCCGTCGGCGAAAGTGGGCCCGGGATCATGCTGTTCCGGCCGTGGGGCGGATCGAAATCTCGGATCTACGCAAGCCGTTGGAATGGGGCTGCATGGACGGGCACGATGGCAATCGACGCGGGGACGGGCGAGAACGCATATGATCCCCAGATCACCGTTAACAAAAGCGGGAATGGGATTGCCTGGTTCCATCACGGGGGGGAATATTCAAATTATCGGATTTACGCGAACTGCTGGAATGGGACGGCATGGACGGGAGCGACAGTGATCGATGCGGGGCCGAGCGATTATACGCCCGATCTTCAGATTGCCATTAATGAGAGCGGGGAAGGGATCGCGTGCTTCCTGCCATGGCATGACGAGAGCTGTCGGCTCTACGCGAATTTCTGGAACGGGACGGCATGGACTGGCGCCGTGCCCATAGACTTGGGGACGGACTCTCACAATCGTTATGAACAGATCGCCGTCGATGGGAGAGGGAACGGGATCGCGGTGTTCACGCAGAGCAATCGGGTCTACGCGAACCGTTGGGACGGGATTGCGTGGACGGGACCCACAGTGATTGATGCGGGGACAGGCCATGACATCGATTACCCTCAGATCGCTATTGACGGGAGCGGGAAAGGGATTGCGGTGTTCGCGCAGAGGGACGGGTCGAAGTCTTTTCGGGTCTACTCAAACCGCTGGGACGGGACCGCGTGGACGGGACCCACAGTGATCGACGCGGGAACGGGGGAGAACGAATTTGATCCCCATATCGCCGTTAACGAGAGCGGGAAAGGGATCGCGTGGTTCAATCATGGTGGGGAGGATGAATATTCGAGTCAGCGGATTTACGCGAACTGCTGGAACGGGACCGCGTGGACGGGGGCTGTGCCCATCGACTTGGAAATGGGCTCTCACGATCGTTATAAACAGATCGCTGTTGATGAGCGGGGGAACGGAATCGCGGTGTTCCTGCAAGGGGTACATGTCTACGCGAACCATTGGAACGGAGCAGTGTGGACGGGTCCGACAATGATAGATGCGGGGATCGGCTGGGTCGAGACGAGCCCTCGGATGTCCATTAACAGGAGCGGGAATGGGATCGTAGTGTTCGAGCAGTGCTTCAAATATCCCTTTCCTGTACCCTTTGACATTCCGATTGAACGCTTGTACGCGAACTGCTGGGACGGGACCGCATGGACAGGCGCCATGCGCATCGACGCGGGGACGAAGGACAGCGTGAGCGATACACAGATCGCTGTTGATGGCAACGGGAACGGGATCGCGGTGTTCAGTCAGGATTATTTTTACGTAAACCGCTATCTACCGCGGGAATCGAATTACTTTGAGCTACAAGTGACGAACGGGACGGATTTCAATGCCGGAGATACGATAGTGCTGGAATGGAGGACATACGAAGATAGGTATGGATATACAAACGTGCCGTGCATGCTCTATTTAGGGGCAGCGATGGATTACCCTTCTGAGAATTCCATGGCGAGCCCGAACGACATCGTCAATCGGAGCAAGGCGCTCTACTTTTTTGACTCAAAGCGCCACGCATCACAATATAGATCAGGGAAGGTGTCACCGATGTACACGGGGTTACGGTTCCCTGTGCCGAACATGGGTTCAAGCGGAACAGTTGCATTCACGGTGCAGAGAGGCGCTGCGGGGCGGTGGGTATTCCTGGGGGCGCTTCTGCGTCAGGACGGCAACTTCCCATCGCAACCACCAGTCGAGGTGTCGAAAGGTTTCAACCTGCACTGAACAATATTCCTACTCCCCCATCATCTGCACTACCACCTGCCTGCGCCGAGGCCTGTTATCAAATTCGGCGAGCACCACCTGCTGCCATGTTCCAAGCAGGAGCCGGCCTGCATCAAAGGGTATCGTCAGTGAGGGCCCCTGGAGCGCCGCCCGTACATGGCTGAATCCGTTTGCATCCCCCCATGTGTCATCGTGGTGGTGCCGCTTCTTGCGTGGGGCTATTCTCTCGTAAAGCTCCTGCATGTCCTGGATCAATCCTGATTCATACTCGAATGTGGTGACGGCGGCTGTCGAACCGACCACGAAGACAGTGACATTACCCCTCTTCATGCCCGAGCCCTTGAGTTGTCCCACGATCTCATCAGTGATATTCACCAGATCCCCGTCCCCCCTGGTTTCAAGTGCTATCGCTTTAGTTATGATTTTCATGAGTCTCCTTATCTCGAATATTGTTCCGATTCTTGTTGGGATTTGGGATTTGCTTTAAAAGCCTTTTCCACCAGCTCCGGCAATATCTCTCCTGATTTCCCGACAATAGACCAGTCCACAATCCCGGAGATGGGTGTACTCTCCGAATTGATTTCGACGGTCTTTGCACCATGCCCGCGCGCCACGTGGATAAAGCTCGCCGACGGCTGGACAACCGCGCTCGTTCCAATAGAGAAAAAGAGATCACACCGGACTAGAGCCCGCTCCGCCGCCGCGATCGCCTCCTCGAGAAGCTGTTCTCCAAACCAGACGACATCGGGTCTTCGCATCCCTCCGCACTCGCAGCGCGGCGGATACTCTTTGAACGCCCCTCCCCTCTCCTCGCGTTTCATCCCGCATTTCATGCATCGCCATTCCAATATCGAGCCGTGCAGCTCAACCACGTTTCTGCTCCCTGCCTGTTGGTGGAGCCGGTCGACGTTCTGCGTGAGGAGCGAGAACGCGCCGCCGCGTTCGAGGAGACTATTCTCCATCCGTGCGAGCGCATAGTGCCCCGGATTCGGCTTCACCAGTGCGCAGTCCTGTCGCCGTTGGTCGTACCAGCGACTCACCATTTCCGGGTCGCGCTCGAACGCCTCCGGTGTCGCGAGCTTCATCGGATTGTACTTCGCCCAGAGCCCCTTCATCGCGTCCCGGAACGTCGGTACCCCGCTCTCCGCGGAAACCCCGGCTCCCGTGAGCGCAACAACATGTTTTGCTTTTTTCAGTGCTCCAACCACATCATCCGGTACCTGCTCCAACATACGCACTCCTCCAACGCTGTAATTCTTTGGTGCATTTTAGCAGAAAAGGCATTCAGCAGAACCGATTTTATGTCTCCGAACTCGCACTAAAGCATTATAATTATATGGTACACCATGAATATTAGATCATGATCAGAGTCATCATATACATGTGTTTTGCGAATTTAAGAGATGATGAATACGAACGATATAATGAACTTGGCGCTCAAACTATCTGGCTTCGATAAGATACCAGGGGAGAGCAGCATTTTTTATCTAGGGGAGAATATAAAGAAAATCCTGTTCGGGATCGATGTCTTCAACAGCGATATAATAGCTGCCAAGGATAATGGATACGATCTAATCATCTCTCATCATCCCCCAAACAAAACTTACACGGCGCGGTTTTGCAGTGAAATCAAAGACCAGGTAAAGTTACTGATAAATGCTGGTGTCAGCGAGAAACGTGCATCGGCTATTGTCGAGCCGATTGTTGAAAAGTTCTACAACTGGAATCGAGATAAAGACCATAACGAGGTGATATCACTGGCAACAAAGCTTGAAATGCCGTTAATGAATATACATCAGCCATGTGACGAGTTGGGAAGACGCTATTTACAGGATATAACCCACCAAATAGGTAATGATGCCACTGTTGAAGATCTGATGTTTCGATTCAGTCAAATAAGAGAGGTGCAGCAAAGCGGTGAGAAAATCGAACTCGTGTGCGGCGATTCGAGTAATCGACTCGGGACAACTATTGTTGTGCACGGAGTAGGCACTAATGGAGGATATCCAGTGGCGACGGCGCTATTTGAGGTTGGCGTCGATACCGTAATCTATATCCATCTACTGCCGTATCAAAAAAAAGAAAAGGATCTCCTCTCGAAAGAAAATAAGCGCAATGTGATATTAACCGGCCATTATGCATCAGACTCTATCGGGATAAATATCTTCATAAGGAAGCTTGAGGAATTGGGAGCAGAGGTTACACGTTTTGTTCTGCTCAACAGGAAATTAGACTTTCTTCACAGCTCAGTTTTGTATGATCTCCCTCCATGGTCCTCATGGTTTGTGATCTCACACAGCGTCCGAGGTTAGCAGCCCTTCTCCTGTCTCTTGCATTCTGCAGCTT
>JAPLCW010000148.1 GCA_026392015.1 Candidatus Auribacterota bacterium
AAATTCCATTTGAACTGCTCCAGAACTATTTGATGATCAGGCTCGGGCATCGTGATCCGCGGAAGACAAATCCGCCGTCCATCGATAGTATCAAACCATACTTCAACAAGCTTAATGCTGCGAAAGAGCTCAATTGCCTGCCAGGGCGATAGGCTGCCCGCCATACCTTTAAGCTTCCATTTAAGACATACCCACATCGCATAGCCCATAAATGCCACCATCACGTGAGCTTCGACGCGTGGTTCGATCCTGTGGTTGATCGGACGTAGTTTTATCTCGCTTTTCAAAGCGCGGAACGCTGACTCGACTTCAGTAAGCTGGATGTACTGCTCCCACAGCTTGACCGGGTCATTTTCGCTCAGATTTGTACGCAGCAGACATGTGCCGTCTTGGCGGTAAGCCTTCTTGAGAGCATGACGGTTCAGCCAAAACGCGAACTGTTTGATATCTTCTTTGTCCCGAGTACGGGAGATCTCTACGAACCCGAAGGCCTGCGCGTAGCGCTCCTCGAGTCTGCCGAGCCGATTGACCAGCACATCATAATGGCGTACATAGCCCTGTTCAACAGAGATGGCCAGGCTCTTGAGGCTATCGTAAAGTTTGCGCATCCGTCGCCGACGTATCGCATTCTCTTTGGCCCGTCGCTTCACACTGCGGGCAATCACGTACGTATCACCATCGTCTCCCGACCGCAATACCACCTCGACCTGCTCGCGCACATGCTTCCCATCCTGACGCCGTAGATCGCCTTCGAACTCCTTCAACCGCGATCGCGGCGTACCCACCACATAAGTGCCGTGACGCTCGCGTAGCTTCTGTAAATTCTCCTCGCTGACCACCCCGCGGTCAAAAATCCATATGCGCTTTGCCTTCCCGTACTTCGCCTCGACCTTGTTCAGCATCGTCTCCAGGCTTTGCACGTCACGGGTGTTGCCGTCAAAAACCTCATAGGAAAGTGGAAAACCTTCAGGTGTCACGATCAAAGCAATGACCAGTTGCTTGCAGTCCGGCCGCTTGTCACGCGAATACCCTCGCTTAGCTTTGGGAACCCCTTCCATCATTCCTTCAAAGTAGGTGCTGGTCAGATCGTAGAGCAATACCTCGAAATCCGCCTGAAACAGTTCACCCCACTTACACCTCAAATGTTCTTCCAGTGCATCCTTGTGTGCAAGCAACCGGTCAAGGCAGCGATACAAGCGGTCCTTCTCCGCAACCGCATCGTCGCAGTCCAGCAGCAGGTTCATCCCGGTTTTGGGGTACCACTTCTCATGCACACTCAGCTCACTGCCCGGATCGCAGAGACGATTCACCGCCAATAGCTCCGTTACCTTCTCCCAAGGCACCTCGCCTCGAAGCTCTCCCAATCGCGCCGTCCAGAATCGATCCAACTCCAGTATCTGCCAAAGCTTGACCCCTATCCAACAGCTCCCGAACTCACGGCAGTTGCGTACCTGCACACTCGACAGCCGGATCGCCACCACATCCGGATCTTCCGGATAGCCACGTCGCTGATGCTCTTCTTCGGTCAGCAGTTCCATCTGTCGTGCTTCACTGCGCTCGTTGATAACATCGATCGTGTGCCGCCAGCGATGGCACTGGCTGGTAGTAAGCTCACCCAAATGCAGAATCGTACGCTGAACCACCCGCCGCTTACCGATGCGTATGCTCTCGTTTAGCGTGTAATACACATGCTCTTTGCCGTCCTTGAATCGCTTGTTCGGTTTTAGGAACATGCCGGTAGTATTTCACACTCCGGCAACTAAAATCCAGAGGGTAGGTCTCCACACAGGGGGGTAAAAATCCCTTTTCGGCCAAAGCACTCAATATAATCAATCCATAAGCCTCAGAAAAATACAAAAACCCTCAAATATCAAAAATCTGCGAAAGTCGGGCTAGTGCGCGTCAGTAAGTTCAGGCTTTACTGCAAGCCGTTCCACGCATTTCCTTTAGGCACCCTGCCTTCCCGCCATGCGTCTTCCCATAACTCATCGGTAGCACGGAACTCCACCACCCGCCCCTCGGGGGGACCGTCCTCAGGTCCGCGCTTTCCGATACGGACTGTTTCCACTCGGCAACTCGCGCCAAGCCTTTCCAATGTACCGCTCCTTACATGGTTCCAGCCGCGGCGACACCCGTTCCATTCATTTAAGATGGAATGCGGCATATCCCCGCTGCATGCGAGCGGCTCCTCTGCGCCGGTTAATCAACGCTGCTACTCATAAAACGCAACATGATCAATCTTCTTATAATGCCCAGGGTTCGTCTGATCCCCATCGGCAGCCTGGTTTCATTACCATGCCTCCAGCAAACCGCCACTTCACTGATCTTCATTCCGGAGCGATATGCGATAAGGATCAGCTGTGTATCGAAATAGGCACAGTGAAACGTCATTCTCTGAAACAGTTTTGCCGCGGAGTCTTTGCTGAAAAGCTTAAAGCCGCACGAGGTATCCTGAAACGGCAGATGGAGAAGGAGCCTCTGGATTGTCATAAAAAGTCTCGCCGCCCGTTCCCGGAAAAAGGGCTGATGCGACTCAATGCGCGAACCGGCGAGAGCCCTGGAGGCAATAACCATATCGTATCCGTTCTTTGCCTGGGATAAGAAAACAGGAAGATAATCGATGGCCACAGCGTAATCCGCGTCCATGAAAAGGCGATATCTCCCTGCCGCAGCAGACATGCCGGTTTTTACCGCATACCCCTTCCCCCGATTGCGAAAGTATTCAATAACCCTCAGTGCCGGAAAAGACGGAATAAACGACTTTGCGACTTCGGTTGTTCTGTCGGTGCTGCCGTCACTCACAACGATTATCTCGCTACTGTATGCCTGCTTCTTTAAGAATTCAATCGTCGGGACCAGGGTTCCCGAGAGACGCCTTTCCTCATTAAACGCAGGAATTACGATGGATAAATATATCGGATGCTTCTGAGACAACATTGTGCGTTTCCTCAGTCATGCCCGGATCAGGCATGGGGGTTCGCCAGGATACGTCTTATGCTCGTTGCAACCGCATTCCTCTGCGAGGATAGTACTCAAACCTACATAATAAACAAGGCTCTTTTTTGTTTCGTGCGGGTTACTGAATTTAACGCGTTTCGCACTGATCTTTTCACTCTCGTATAGCTTACTCATATATGTCTACTTTTGTTGCTCATAAAGGCCGGGTTATCCACAGCGTAGCCGAGACTTAAGTCTCGGCTACAATCCCTTAATAGTTTCATTTCATTGTCCCGACGCCACGCCGAGGCTGAAGCCTCAGCTACACGCTTGGGCTTGGAGCCCATAAAAGCCTAATTATAGCTCCCACCCTCTTATCTTTAACCCACTGATTGCCAACAGATTAACCCAATAATAAAAAGAAAATTCCTATGAAATCAAGTTACCCCCCCGCCCCGACCCTCCCTCTTCACAGGGGGAGGGAATGATATTTTTCCACCAACACAAAGTGGAAGAGAACCATAAACAATGCAACGTTATGCAGGTTGATGAATGCATCATGCACCGCTGATTCATAATTCGGGCAAAAGCGGATTGTAAGACATTTTTATGCCGCGGAACGGAGATCCACATGCCGCCCCTATGACTGGGAACCCTTTTTCTATCGTCGCGGACCACCCACGTCTCCTCCGAGTGCGGTATACGCATTATAGAACCAGAGGGCTCTCTGGGGCTCGTTCATGATCTCATACGCCGTAAAAATACTCTGCCTCGCGTAGCGGAGCTTCTCTTCCCTGTCTGGGCTCTCCTCGATGATTCTACGGCTCGCGTCCAGGAACCGTGAGGGGAGGGCGTTGTTCCAGTAGATGAGCGCGAGGAATCTGTCTCCCTGGATCGTTCGCGCCGGTGGCAGCAACAAAATGCACCCCATCCACGCCACAAGCACCAGCGCTGTTCCCCACATCGTCCCACGCGTGGGGGCGAGCTGAGCGAACCCGTTGCGGCAGAAACACCACAGGAAGGCGGCGATTCCCGCCACGAGCAGAAGCGGTCCCACAGGGTCGGGGGCGCCGAGGAGCGAGGGGAGCGTGCACAACCAGGCCCCACCCGTAAGGAAGGTGATGCACACGTCCCTCAGCGGGTGGTATACCCCCCAGGGGAAATAGAGATATGTCGCTTCTATCAGAGTGTGCTGCATCACCGAGATAAACGACGCCGCGCAAAAGATCACGCCCAGCAATTTTTTGAGTGATCCCTTCTCCGGCATACGCGCAATCTTCTGCGCCGACAATGCGAGCGGGAGAATCAGTAACGGCACAACCGGAGTCAGATGTCTCAGCCCAGGAGACCATCCGCCTTCCCAGTCCCTCATGAACGCATTGAGCATGAAATAGCCGACCGCGAGCGCGGCGAGCATCAGCGATTCCGCTCTCCTGCCGTTTCTGGAGAGCAGCCACAACCCGTAAAGGACGAAAAGCATCACGGGCGAGAAAAAGAAAAAGCCGCGGTAGGAAGAGAACGCCATCTGCCACAGGGTATGCAATGACGGAACGGCGAGGGCGGCGCCCATCCCGGTCGTATCAATCCCTAGGATTTTAAAGTAGTGCTGGGTATGACCATAGCCGAGGTCGAGAAAATTCCCGAATGCAAAACGATGGTAGAACATGAGAATCGCTATCGGGGGGGCAAGGCCGATCACAAAGCTCATGGGGAGAGAGAGCGCGGGGCGCCCCGCCCACAGGAGAAAGAAGAGCGCGGCGGCGATCAGTACCGTGGGATATTCCGTCATAATACTCAGACCCGCGAACAGGCCTGAACAGAATATCAGGACAGATCGTAAATCAGACATCCCCCTTCTCAGCATATAGTACGCGAGAAAAGAAAACGCTGCTGCGACCTGGTGGCCCAAAAAGTCCGTGGACATGGGAAATGCAATGGTCCCCAGGAGATAGATCGCCGTGCAAAAATAGGCGAGGTCCGTGTCGACGCACCCCCGCAGGAGATTGAGCATGAAATAAAGCAGTACAATCGTCGCGATGCCGACCGTGGATATCCTCATTACATACACAACAACATCGAAAGGCACCCGGACCGTGATGAGGCGCGTGACAAGGCGAATCATGACATAGGAAGGAATCGCCAGAAAAGATAGCCCGGGGGCTTTGTCGCTGTAAATATGACCGTTCTTTTCCGCGCGATCCAAAGGCATGCCGTACTCTGCCACCTGCTGATCGACTTGAGCGGTCATGTTATCCACCAGCGCCATGGTGAGATAGGCCCTGATGACCGCGTTGGTATTCATCGCACGCTTCGCCCTGTCATAGAAGGGCAGAAAACAGATGAGAATCAAGAACGAGGCTATCAAGAATATGCCGACTCTCGACCTTTCAGACAGGGGAGCATTTTTCATTCGCATTGGCTTAATGAGAAACCTTTTAATCTGAACCTCATTTTTTCGCAACATATTGCTTTATCTGTGTTCATCCGCAGCTATCTGTGTGTATCTGTGGTGCTCGTTTAAGCTTCAATATGCATCACAGATTAACACAGATATCACACCGATACACACAGATAGGTTTGGTTGCGGCCGATGGCTGCGCTATAAATCCAGGAAACATCCTTGCCTTCACCCTTTGATTCCACTCCGCCCTATCGCGCGGGCTGCGCCAGGCTGTATTCCAACATGTTGATCTGAAAATATTCGTCCCCGCTCAGGCGAACCGGTTCGATCTTATCCGGCACAAGATGACACCGCGCGGCGACTAGATCCGGTATGGATGGGTCATTCTCGGCGATCAAGACAAAGCCTTTCCTCCGTTTCTCCCGGAGGCGCTCGATCAGACGCTCCAGGGCCTGCGGACTTTGCGTTAGGAAAAATTCCTTTTCGTAAAAAACCGGTGCCATGCTGAGTGGAATCCACCAGGGAATCGAAATGACGGTTTCCATCGGGGACGCCCTCAGATATGCCATCGCGCGCGCGTTGAAATCCTTTTTCGATTTCAAGAGCATGAGTCCGAAGAATTCGTTGACAGCCCCCAGAACGACAAGAGCGCTGAATAGGAACGTGAGCCATCTCTTGTACGTTGCGATCCGCCTCCAGGAAAAGAATGACGTGAGTGAAATGATAACCAAAAGAGGGTAGATCACCACAAGATAGCGCGGCCCCCACTGCAATCCGCCGCTCGTGGGAACCGCGAGGCACAAGAGTGCGATGAATATGAGGGAAATCCAGAAATAATCCGCATGCACTCCGACTTTCTTATGCGGTGTGCACACTCCGAACACAACCCAGGGGCTGAAGATCAACAACCCGTTGGTGACCATTGACATGCGAATGGGGAATTTACTCGTATACAGCATCAGGAGATAGCAGAGATGGTTGACGAGAACGAGGGAGAGGAGGGTCAGCAGAATGAACTCACTTCCCGTGTCCGGTTCCGCACCACGCCCGAACTCCCGAAGGCCTCTTTTCCCTCTCCACCGCACGGCCCACGTCACCATGAACAGAATGGCGGGCGTGGCGAGCACAACGCTCACCCAGGGATTGGGATGGGCGCTAAAAATGAGCTCCCAGACAAGATTCCATTTATACCCGAGGAACGCGCCGAGCGAGCCGAACTCTCGGGGGCGGGTCTCGATATTATGGAAGAGGTGCGCCAGTGTGAGCCCGCTCGACAAATAATCCAGCAGGAGAAATCCCGCCAGAGGGATCACGGAGCTTAGAATGAGGAGCGCCCCCACGCGTCTATTTCCGTTGATGGCGAACCGGACAATGATGAGGGCCAGCAGAAAAAGGATGCTCTCCTCTCTGAAGAAGATCGCCATCCCCATAATAATTCCGCCGAGGACTATTCGCCCCGGACGCGATTCGCGCTCGGCGTTGAGGAAAAAGATAAGGCCGGCGCACATGATACACCCCGCCACATTTAATTCCCAGAAGGTGAACGCGTAAAAGAACAGCGGGGAAGAGAACGCCGCGATCATTGTTGCGGCGGATGCGCCGCGTCGATCAAGGAGGAGCGAGCTCAGGTGGCGCACGATTACAAGCAGCCCCACCGTTGACAGGAGAGGCAACAGATAAAGGCCGGGGAAACCGAACACCATATAGGATAGTGAAGAAAAAAACGCGAATGGCAAAGGGTACGCCGTGTAGATTTTGCCATTCTTGATATAGGTCGCGGTCCCGAAGAGCGGATTGAACTCGAACCCCGGATCGAACGCCTCGCCGGGGTAGCGGAGAGAGTTGTCCGTCCAGTGCGACCTGATCAGATTGACCACCTGGAGATACTTCACACCCGCGTCTTCGGACCAGAACGCTCCATAGTGATCAATCCAGAAAGAACAGGCGAGATACAGGACAGCAATAAATATACACAGCCCTGTCTTTCCGTTGCGGTCTGATGTTCGATACTCTTGTGTATTCATCGTTCAATAAAAAATGGGGCCGGACAGTAATGCGTCACTTATGGGTGGTATCCCTTTCACTTGTCATCCCCGCACTTCGACTGCGCTCAGTGTAAACTCGAGCGGGGATCCAGTATGAAACCTGGATTCCTGCTTTCGCAGGAATGATATATTTAGCAATGTACCACCCATAAGTGACCCATTACGCCGGACACCATTTATTTTAAATAGTGTCTGTCCCTACCTATGACTCTTTTCCTCCCTATCCGCAGCGCTGCAACAACCACTCCGATGAGGGCGGCGATACTTATCCCCAGACCGACCTTGAACGATAATGGAAAATAGACAAACTCCACGGTGTGCTCTCCCGGATCGAGATAGACTGCCCTCTGGATATAGTTTGCTTTGTATATTTTCCTTTCCTTTCCGTCCACAAGAGCCTTCCACCCCGGATAGTAGGTATCCGCCACAATGAGATACGCGCTCCGCAACGCTTTTGTGCGCAGCGCCACGTAATTCGGAGAATAGGACACGATGCGCGCATCTTCGCCCTTGTCCGGCTCCGCACTGTCTTCGAGCAAGGGGCAGGAGCTATCTTCCAGAATGACGCTCCTTAGAGGATCGAAGAACGGGGACATCAATTCGCGAAGGATACTCTCTTTTTCATGCATGACCATCACGTCGTGCGCGAGGTGGGCGCGGGGAAGGGAATCGTTATTGAGATAGACACTCATTTCCTGTTGATCCATCTTCAACGTAAACAGATCTCCCGTGGGGCGATACCCGCGCGGCAACATGATATATTTGACATTTAATAGATGCAAGAGCCGTGAAAAGCTCAGATAATCCAGATTGGTTTCCTCCCTCCCCTGACTGAAATCAATATAGTCCTTGTACCACGCAATGTAATTGGGATTATAGCCGGCAACATTGCTCACCCGACATGCCATCCCCGCATTCGTCAGGAGCCCGCCTGTGGTTAAGATACGATAATAATCCTTGTCCGCCCTTAGAAAGTCCACAACTTTTTCGGGCCAGTATGCGCTCGGGAGGGGACACGCAACCAGATAACGCAGGCCGAACGCGAACAGATCCACAACGACGAGCAGAAGGATCAGTATCTTCGCGATGCGGCGGTGGAGCGTGCCGCGGGCGAGAAGGAACAGAATCAGGGCGCCGGCGACACAAAAGCCGGAAAACGTCAGGAGGCTCCTCACCGCGAGGGCCTGGGAACGCGCGACAAATACGGCGTCGCCCAGATCGGGAGGCGGATTGAACTGCCTCTGGAAAGAAGCGGAATAGTTCAGGATCGCCCTCCATGCCGCGCCGCCGCCGCCCTGAAGGAGCAACGCCGTCACGGCTCCAACTGCTGCCGTCAGCGCGAGCATGGTCGCGGCCCTGGCCAGCCGCCGGCCCGCATCTCCTCCGGTGCGGAGCATCTCATCAATGCCAATTGCACAGAGGGTTGCGAGAGAGAAAGTCGTCAGCAACATGAACTTCGAATTACCGCGAAAAAAGGAAAAACCGGGAACATAATCATAGAAAAGTCTGAATACCGGCGTGTATTTTCCGAACGCCAGAATGACGCTCGCGAAGGCGAGAACGGAGAAAAACGCGCGGCGCCTGTCCCTCCCCGCGATCGCCCCGAACATCGCCGCGACCAATGGGAAGACGCCTATGTACGCGCACATTTCCCACAGATAGCAGCGTCCCCAGTAACGAACATACACATCGTCGCCCATGAGGTCCGGCATCAGGAAGGTGACACTGTTTTCGGGGGGGAAGGAAAATATGGAGCAAAATTCGTAAGAGGCGCCTCCCCGCATGGAATAGAGCAGGAACTCACATGCCGGAAGCAACTGTACCGCCGCAAGGGAAATCCCGACGGCAATAATCGAGGGGAACACGATGCCTTTCCCCATAAATTGCCCCGGGCGCTTTCCTTCTTTTGGGGTCGCCACCGCGCGAAAAATGCAATACAGAAAAAGCGCGAGACACCCGTAGAACACAACCTGCAGGTGACTCGCGAGTATCTGAAGCGCCAGAGTCGCTCCCGCAGCAAGGATATACCCGCCCTTCCCCTTTTGAAAATATCTTTCCACGAAAAGAAAGAGCAACGGAATCCAGATCATGGTCGAGAGATAGCACAGGTGCCCGGCAAAGATATGACATACCTGGGTCGCTCCGAACATATACACGAGCGCGGAGGTGAACGCGCTCGATCGCTCCCTCACGAAACATCGTATATAATAGTAGAAAAATATCCCGGAGAGCAGCGTCTGTGCAATAACGCTGTAATTTATCGCGAGATGAAGGGGTACGGCAAGGAAGAGGAGATTGACCGGATAGAAGATGGCCGAAAAGGTGTCCGCGAGAAATGGCACACCGCAGAATATGTACGGATTCCAGAAGGGAAGAATCCCCCGGGACAGGCTGGAGGACGCGTACTGCCGCATCGGGATGAAAAGATCCAGCATATCCGCATGGGAGCTCAACACCACCGGGTCCGAACGGAATATGACGGCGCTGAAAAAAGCGACGGTGAGCGCCAGGAAACCAAGGAGGCAGGGAATGTCTTTCTTGAATTCACTCATCGCGTTTTCATTGTGACCGTATGTTGTTGATTCTTTCCCGCGCAACATCTCCCGCGGGATTCAGTTCGAGCGCCCTCTGGTACGATTTCAGCGCATCTTCCTTCCGGCCGAGCCTCGCGTAACAGTCGCCCATGAACAGATGCGGCTCCGCGAGCACCGGCTGAAGTTCAGAAGCCCGGGCGAGGTCCTCACGCGCCTTCGAAAACTCTTTCATCCTGAAGTAGAGCGCCGCTGCCTCCATATAGCGCGCGAAGTTCCCGGAGTCATGCGGATTTTTTGCAATCTCCTTCTTTAATTTCGCGATCCTTATGCTCGGCTCGACGAGCGGCGCGATAAGATCCGCGGACCGGACCTCAAGGGACTTCCCGAGTGCGACGAGCGCTTCGTCATAGCGCCCGATGTCAAGGAGCGCCGACCCAAGATTGAACCACGTGACCGGGCATCCGGGATCGATCTCGAGGGCTCTGCGGAACTCCTCCGCCGCTTCGTCCAACCTCTGTTCCTTGAAATAGAAATACCCCAGTTCCTTATGGGCCTCCGGGTCGCGGGGATTCTTCCTGACCTCCTGCACAAGGCGGTCGATGGAGAGATCATAGCGTTCTCCGTACGGTTCCCGAGGCGCCGTCCGCGCGATAACCTTGTGGATAAACAGATAGGGAAATTCAGCCGCCTTCTCAAAATCAAACATCAACGCATTGGCCATGAGGCGATGGAATACGCTCACCCCCGATGGTGCTTCCCCGACGATGTACGCCACCTTATACTCGCGCAAATTCCGTTCAAAACCCCCGAACACCGACTCATACTGGCCTCCGCCCACCACCTTCCGGCCGCTGCGGAGAAAAAGCTCCGCCCGATCGCAGAGGATGACGCTCGAGGGATCGGCATTATTTTGCAGCCAGGCGGCAGCGCTTGAGAGATCATAGCTGAACCGCCCCGCGACGGTGATGCAGGCCGGACCGAAGCCGCAGAAAGCGAGATTGGTAACAATCAGCAGCACACTCAGGGCGATGGATAAAACAAAATACACGCCTGAAAGAACAGACAGGGTCCAGAGGCGTATCGCATCCCCTTTCCAGAAGCGGATCACCCCGGAACATTTATTGAGCAGTTCGGCGCCCCCTTCCAGGAAGAAACACCAGAGAAACGGGATGACGGGAATGAGCAGGCGCAACTGCCTGGCGGGGTAGAACACGAGAATCGTCATAGAGCACAGCGCGTACAGGGCGACCATCCGCTTCCCGCCGTCCTTCATAAAACCGTAGATGCCGAGAAGAATAATGGCGGGAGTTGCACACGCGAGAAGAGGCGCTATCAGGAGATCTATTCGCGGATAGTGAATAAAAACCGGCGACAGAGAGCTCGCGAGCTCTGTCTCATTGATATAGAGAAACGGATACAGCACGCGAGACAATGCCGTCACATAATACACCGCGCCCTTGACCATTCCGCCGCACACCATGGCAATGGAACTCGCGCCCGGCGAATGGGAAAGGAACAGGCTCCCCCAGTATCCCCACGCGTCCGTTCCTCCTGCCTGAAAAATCCCGATGATATTTTTCAGCATCCAGGGAATGGAAAGAAAAAGGGCTACGGAAAAGAACGCCGCCGCCTTTCGCCATGCCCTTTTTACGCAAAAGAAAATCAACCCTGAGATGACGAGACTGACTCCGATGATCCTTGTAAGGACCGAAATGGCCGCTGCGATTCCCGCCCTCCGTGCGTGTCTCACACTAGTGTCGTCTTCGGATGTGAGAACGAGCAACAGGGCCACGGAAGAAAAGAGAATGTACGCCGATTCCGAAAGAATCTCCGCCGCGTTCTGAATAAAGATCGGGTTGAGGGCGGTTGCCGCCAGTACCAGGGCGCTCTTCAAGGGGGAGAGTACACGCCGGAGCACGCGGTGAAGACACAGGAGCGCGCAGACGCTGATCAGGATGTTGAATATCTTTCCCGCCATGATAATCCCGTGAGGAAAGAAAAAGGCCGCGGGGAGCAACAGGATCGGATACAGGGGCGGATACTTGAGATGCGGCGGATCACCGGGGAGATTGATATCCCGATATCCGTTCCCCCGGGCCATTGAGAGAGCGAGGGTGAGATAACACGCGCTGTCCGGGGTATAGATGCACAGGTTATTGAGCAACAGGGATGCGCTCAGCGTAAAAAGCGCGAGTGCCACAATCACGATCGTTTTAGAAATTGAATCGCTGTTCATTGCGTTCAGGCCTTACATTCCCGCAGGAATGGGGGCTGCGGGGTGCGCTACTTTATTTTATCAAGGGCCCCTCACTTCATCAGAAACCCTTCCGGGATATCCCAATTTCATTGCCCTACTGCGGTACGCGTCAGCCTTATCCTTATCTCCCTTCATGAAATAGCATAGCGCCAGGTTATAATACGCCGGCGCAAAACCAGGGTCCAGTTGAACGGCCTTCTCGAACTGGGGTATGGCTTCGGAAATCATGCCGCTACGGGCATAGGCGAGGCCAAGGTCATTGCGGGAGGGAGCGAAATCACGCTTCTTCCGCCCTCCGGCGGCAACGGCATCCTTCTCTTGCTGATCCAATATTATCGAGAGAACGCGACAGGCGTCGGGGACACGCGACTTGAGGGCGATCGCCTGCTTTAACTCCCGTACGGCGCCATCGGTATCGCCCTCCTCTCCGCACAAGACCCCGAGGTTGATGTGCGGCTCCGCAAAGTCCGCCTTGAGCGAAACCGCTCTGGTGAATTCCGCCCTGGCTTTCGAGCGGAGATTCCGCCCGGCATACACGAGGCCAAGATTATTGTGGGCAGTTGCGGCGCCGGGGTATTTGCTGATGACGTCCATCCAGAGACGCTCGTCGTATCTCCATATAAGGCATCTCTGTAACGTCAGGAGCGAGAGACCGGCAATCACAAGGGTGAGCGCGCCGACGGGAACAATGCGCACGAGTGTCCTGACATGCGCACAGCCCGCTTCGCCGGGGCGGTTTGCCTGCTCGTCACAATATTTCCAAATTCGGGAGAAAAGAATGCCTATCAGATAGAAAATACCTATGGACGGCAGATAGGCATACCGGTCTGCCGCCATTGTGTCCCTCACGGGAATGAGCTGGAGTACCGGGAATATGGTGATCAGATACCAAAGGGAACCGAAGCTAATCTCTCTCTTTCTCCTTGCGATAAAAAGCGTACCTGCAGCGAATCCTGTCGCGAACAGGGAGAACAGGAACTCCGGTTGAAATATCGACACCGTGGCGGGGTAGGGATAATAGGCCGACAGACGTATCGGGATGAGAATTTTTGCCACATACCACACACAATTCCTGGAGGCGATCAGGATCGCGGGGAGCGGATCCTTATGGAACGGCGGCCTCAATGTCTCTCCGGACATTGAAACAATCAGTATGACAACGCTAAAAATGGCGCTCAATGCAAAAAAAGGGATCTTGTTACTCCATAAACCCGCGAGGGGCAAATCCCTCACTCCGTAAATAACACGTCCCCCTGCTCCCTCGCCTCGCCGCGACTGCGTTCCTCCGCAACCATCCGCAGGTGATCCGGCTGATCGCGGACTGCGACGCGCGCCGAAGTAATAATCGGTCAGCAAGAGTATGAACGGGAGAGAAATCGCCATTGACTTGCTGAGAAGCGCACAGAGAAAGAAGATCAGGGAAAGCCAGTAGTATTTCATTTTGAGAAACGCAGGCGGGCTCACCGCCCCGAGGGCGCTATCTCCCCGGCCCCGGATCAGGGCGCACCACGATATCACAGAGAGGAGATAAAAGAACGCGCTGAGCAGTTCCGTGCGCCCGGTGACCCAGGCTACCGATTCCACGTGCAGCGGATGGACGGCGAACAGGGCGGACGCGACACATGCGACTACTTTATCTCCAGTTAAGTAGTAGAGCAGTGCAAGCACAAGGATTGAATTGAGGATATGCAGCAGCAGGTTTGTCGCATGATACCCGTGCGGATTCAATCCATACATCCGATAATCCAGCGCAAAGGAAAGTGTCACGAGAGGAATATACACGGTCGAAAGCACTGTCGATTTGAAGAAGGTGAGTATATTACCGGGGGCGAGACTCCTGATCAATTGGTTATTCACCACGTTGCCGGGATCATCCCAGTTCACAAATCCGTTGCTGAGCACGGGAAAATACGCCAGCGCGGCCAGCAAGGCAATGCCGCAGAACATAAGGAAAACCCCGGACGCCGCGATACGGGGGTGATTTGAATTAGCCCGGACCATCTATGTCATCTCCTAGGGGTGGGGCGTGCGTGCGTATCGGCGACCAACCGCTATCTTCTTTTCACGCCGATACGCCGTTACGCCCACTCGCCGTCACAAGCTCATCATCGGGGATCTGTCGCTATTTATTCTTATTCAGCTCCTCTTTCAACTTTTGGGCCTGTACACCGTCTATCATTTTCAACTTTTGATACTGCGCCAAAGCGTTTGCGTTATCCCCGATCGCAACATACATAATCCCGAGGTTCAAAAGAGCGATCGGAAAGTCGGGGCGCGTTTTTAATGCCTTTTGAAATTCCGAGATGGCCTCCCGGGGTCTGCCCATGCCCCCGTAAATGATCCCGAGGTCGCAGCGGAGATCGACATTATCCGGCTCGTGCCGCACCGCCTCCGCGACGAGTTCCCTCGCCGTCTCCCAACGGCCCGCTCGCCCCAGAATTACCGCGAGCCTCCTTCTTATATCAATGCTGTCAGGCTTGATCTCGAGCGCCTTCCAATATTCCCGCGCGGCGTCCTGGGTATTGCCGGTTTCCTCGTAGAGGCTCGCAAGATAATAATGAATCTCGCCACTCCCGGGATCCAAAGCCTCAGCCCGAATCAAGCACTCTTTCGCCTGATCCAGCTTGTGCGTGCGCCAATAGAGCCGGCCGAGATTCTTGAGCGCACCGACATGCCGGGGCCGGAGCACGAGAGCCTTCATTAATTCCTTGCCCGCCTGATCGAACTCACCCTTCTCAAACTCCAGCAAGCCGAGGAGAGCGAGGGAATCGGCGTTCCGCGGATCGGAATCTATCGATTCCCTGAGATAATATTCCCCTTCCCCCCATTCGCCTCTTTCCAGGTGGACCGTTCCCAATGCCATATACAGTTCAGATTCGAAATTCACGGCATCTTCAGGAATTACCAGCGCCCTGTTGCAGAAAAAGAACAGGATCGCCAGGGCTGCCAGCGACCCGAAGAGCCTCAGATGGTCTCTCCCTGTATACCCCTCGCAGACACGCCAGAACGCCGAAGCCGCAAAGAGGCAGAGTACCGGCAGAAGCGGCATCCGGTAGCGTGTGGATACGAAAAAGAGCACGATAGAAAGCGAATAGGCAGCTACATATATATATATGAAGGCGAGCCTCCGGAATCGCCGGAGATTGACCAGCACTCCGAATAGCGCAGCGGGCAGTATAATCCCCATGGGGAAGCTGAATCCGCCTATTCTCCACACGAGAATCCGCAGCACCTGGGAATACCGGCGGAAAAGATATATATCTATATTTCTGGGTATCTCCCTTGCGGAGAAGAGACGCTCCGTTTTTATCGCCAGGCCCTTGAGAAATGCCCGCGGCTGACTTCGTAGGAACTCATAGGATTTCCGGTAAAAATACCGGGGGCCTTCAGGCGCGTACAGGATGCCTTCTTTCCGCGGCGAGACTGTCAGCTGATACCACTGATCCCCCGGACGAATAGCAACGGTCTTATCCGCCTCAGGGTTGTTCCCGATGTAGAAATTCAGGCCACCGCTCACGGGGAAGAGAATCCAGTTCTGTGTCAATGAATGGTTTCGTATCAGTATGGGCCCGAAAACAAAAATTGCCCCCACCGCGGCGCCGATGACTCGCCCGAGAATCGCCTTCCAGGAAAATTCCCGCCGCCACTGCGCAAGGAGCCATACCCACGCAGCCAGATAAAAAAGGAGAACGGTCGGCCGGATCATCATCCCGACGGCGCAGACGGCGCCCAGGATTAAGAAACCAAGGTGGCTGCCTTTCTTCCTTGGTTCATTCACACGTTCTTCCGGCATGATCTTCATAAATGCGGCAATGCTCGCGAAAAACCAAAATACCTCCCATGTCGTGGGTAACAACTCTCCTTCGTAGAATATGAGCGTCCCGCAGATAGCAACCATCAGGGCGGCGATGAGGCCGACCCGCGCATTGAAAAGCTTCGCGCCCAATAGATATGTGAGAACGCACGTAAGAAGCCCCAGCACTATCTGAACGATTCTTGCGGAAAGAAAGCCTGCCCCAAAAATGTAGTAGCAGGCGCTGAGAAAATATGGATAGAAGAGCGGCTGCCACACAGACTCGGGCCCCATCCCCGCCCCGCCCACCTGGGCAAGCGCCAGCTTGTTGTAGGTGTATGCATCTATGATGGGCGCAAAGAAGGTGGGGTTGTACAACAGGCTCTCCAACAGATAGATCAGCCGAAGGGCGAGGCCAAGAGAAAGGATGAGCGCTATTTTCGTCTGCTCTTTCATTGTGTGCGTTCCGAAACGGCTTCCCCTGTCCGACAGTAGCACACCCGTAAGGACGCGCTACTCCTTTTTAAGGCCCGGCGGGATCTGTAGCCTAACGATTCTACCCACTGCGAACACTGAAGGCACTAATAAAAAATGGCAAATGACCTGTATGCGCGGAGCCATAGCCCCGCTTCGGCGGAGGCAGGCAAAATTCAAATGACAAAATCGCCTGCGAGCGGTAAGCATCGCGCGGTAAGCTATACGCATAATGCTTACAGCTTACCGCATAGGGCTGAGTTGGGATTTATCATTGCCCCGGTGTCTCAGTGCCCTCAGGGATATACATTGAATGGAAGAGAGTCTAAAAAGTTAAATATAGATTCTGACAGTTGCTCCGTATCACTGCATGCAAACGCAGAGTCTATGATGATCCCAGTATGGCCCTGACGCATCACATGAATCTAGTGCAGTCGAGCCTGACCTCGCTAAACATTGTGCCGGATCTACGACACTCAAAATCGGATACCAGCTGCGTGTGTCGCTGCCACAATATGCTGAACCGCTAATTGCCTTACACGCGGTGCACCCAATATCGTTCCACTGCCGGGTATCGCAGGTAAGTTGATTATTTGAGCATGTCGAGGTACAGCTATCTGTTCGGTTTACAGCTATGAACCAACAGCCATATCCCCCCAGACCGTCGGGTCCCCAGTAACCTCCCTTTGCACTGCACCAGGGTGTCGGTGTTAGTGTTGGTGTTGATGTTGGTGTTAACGTTGGTGTCGGCGTGGGCGTGAGCACTACTTGCGCCGTACCCGTCCGCACCCCCCAGCTTCCCGATACATGGCAGAAGAACTTCACTCCTGATTTCACATCAGCAGCCGTAGCGAGGCACTCATCAAACTTCGCCTTCATATCCTCGTAGATCTGCTTCGTTGTTTTCATCGTGGAGCCAGGCGCTGCGCCAGGTTCCTGGAAACTGGGTAACGGTGTTACGTCTATCCCCGAGTTCAGATAATCATAGACCTGAGAGAGCGAATACATCCCGCTCCCTGAGGAAGGGGCACCGGGAGAATCAATACTTCCCGCAACCACCGTGCCGCACAAACCCGCAATCAACATCACGCTTACAACTACAACTAGTGTTGTTCTCATCTTTCCTTTCTCCCTTTTTCGCCGCGAAGGCGGTTTTGGTTTTTTATCGCAGCGGCACGACCCTGAAAGCCGTATTCTCTCATTGTCAGTCAATAGATGAGGTCTGACCCCGATTTTTGCTGAGAGAACCCCCTGCGAGGATTCGTGTCCGACACGCCATCAGCGAGCCCACAATGCACCCGTGTCGGTTCCGACGCTTTGTCGATAACATCCATCGTATCCAGCATAGTAGCTGGCCCATGGGGAAGCGCTTATAGTGCCGACTGATGTCACGCCGCAATGATCACCACCATTAACATTCTCCACCCATGTCCCCTCAAGAGTAACTTTGTACCGTGATATGGCACCGCCTCCACAGGCGGTTGCGTCAAAGACCTTGGATGTCGCATCAAAGTATGAAGTGACCGGTCCGCAGTTAAGGCGGTACAACCCGGTTTGAATAAGATTGATGACTGTATCCGATAACTTGGCAGTACTGCCTTGCGTTGGCGTCTCCAGCAAACCGACTGCGACAGTGTTATGATGCTCAGTATTTGCAATCATGCGGGTTACCAATGTCCATCCTCCCCCGTCGGTGCCCATGTCACAGTAGGCAGAGAAGGGAGGATTCGATCCCGCGCCATCGGGGTCAATGGTGTAGGTACCGCTACCTGCTCCAGGAGTTGCCGTTTTAATGGCTTTACAGGACGCGTAAAACGGTGTTGGTGTTCCTGTTGGTGTTGAGGTTGGGGTTGGTGTTGGCGGTACAACTAATATCCCCGTCTGAACTCCCCAGCTTCCCGATACATGGCAGAAGAACTTCACTCCTGATTTTACATCAGCAGCCGTAGCGGGGCACTCATCAAACTTCGCAACGGTGTCATCGAGGATTTCTTTCGTTGTCTTCATTGTGGAGCCGGGCGCTGCGCCTGGCTCCTGGAAAGATGGAACAGACGTCGGTTTTATCCCAGAGTTCAGGTAGTCATAGATCTGCTGGAGCGTGTACATCCCACTCCCCACTGTCGGGGCTCCCGGAGAATCAATACTCCCGGCAATGGCCATACCGCACAAACCCACCGAAAACATCACGCTTACAACTATCACTATCAATCTCCTCATATTCCCTCCATTTTTCACCGCGAAGGCGGTTTTGGTTTTCCCGCAGTGGAGAAAAACTACCTAGACGTTGTACGTAACTCATTAGTATTAGGAATGATATGAAACGAATGTCCTCGCAAGTCTTGACAGAATATTTATCTCGTACCAACTTTGACATCAGTTAGTTACATACAACGTCTAGGAGCTGATACCATCGAGCCCTTCCGACATGGGTCTTTTCGAGACTCAACACTTTCAGGTACTGCTGCCTTGCACCTCGTTTCCTTTCCTGTCTACGCATCAAACAGCACATTGCTGCACTGCCTGCAAGGCTGGATACCGAGCCCGTGGCTAGCGGTTACTCTGGCTCTGATCCTATCGGAGCTTGATTTCACGACCTTGCCTAGCCGCAACCGAGGCCTGACCTGAATTCTTCGCTCTTCGCGCCCACCTGCCATTTCGATTTGGAAGTCGGGAAAAACTCGGCTTCCAAATCATCACATAGCCAAATCATTCCCTACGGGCGTACAACCACCCGAAATGAATGGGTGGTGTCCACGTAGGAAGAGCCGCTGCACCCAAATTGGCTAGCGCAAGCTTCGCCATGACACCGCCCACCACTCGCCCATCCCCATCCGTCGGGGCCACCACAGGCGGCAACAAAACTATATTGAGATTCTCCCTCACCGCAGAATTTGTGGTTCAGATAGAAGGCGTTGGGGGTGGAACAAGCTAAGGGCAGGTCATTGGGACTACTCCCGCAGGCGGACTCATAGTCATTCTTACCGCTTGAACCCTCATTATCATTCAGATATGGCAGGGCGGATTTGCCAGGGGCGGCGGCCCAGGCTCTAAGCCAGGCATTAGTAGTTGACCAATCGGTACAGACACCAGTTGAACAGTCAATTAAATCCTTTGCCCCATCTACACAGTCTGCGATGGCCAAAGCAGAGATGAAGGAATAGCCATTTGAGCCATTATGAGAGGAGGTGATAGTTGTTCCGGCCACATCACTTACTATCTTATACCACTCTCCCGCGGCGGCGGCTACCATCCTCTCCTGTAATGTATTTCCGGAGACACAGGTGTAGGTTCCTGTTACCCTGGAATTATCTGAAACACCCTTGTTCCAAGAAATTAAATCGGCAAGGGTCTTGCTCCAGCAGGCGTTCCGGCCGTTGGTTGTATACCAGTGCCAGCCGGAAGTGGCGTTACAGGTGGTTGCGTTTAACCATGGTGTTGGGGTCATGGTTGGGATTGGGGTTGGGGTTGGCGGTATTAACCCGGTCTGAATTCCCCAGCTCCCTGACTGCGTGCAGATAAATTTCTTGCCCTGAGCAACATCAGCGGCTACTATTTCACTCTGCTCGAACAAAACTTTGAGTGAGTTATAGATCTCCGTCGTCGTCTTCATTGTCGAGCCAGGGACTGCGCTGGGCTCCTGGAAACTTGGGACGGGTGTTGACTCTACCCCTGAGTTTAAGTAGTCATAAATCTGCAAAAGCGTGTACATCCCGCTACCCACTGACGGGGCACCGGGAGAATCAATACTTCCGGAAATGGCCATCCCTGCCATGCATAACGCACACATCGCACTTAACATTACTGTCATCAATCTTTTCATCTTTCCACCGTCCTTTCAGTTTTCATCCCTATGATAATTTATCACCTATCTAAAAACCGTCACGAACGCATACGCAAACGCTGACCCCGCTATACTGCTCCGCCTTTGCGCCCTTTATAGTTTAAACATTATTAATCACTATGTACGTCTGCTTCCTCTACACACTGACCGGCATCACGCAACTCAGCCCAATAAAGCCAAAGCCGGACTGCCGAACATAGTCACATGCGCGTCACACAATCCGCACTTCGTGCAGCCTATCCTCGACTGCCCCCGTAGTCCAGATAGTTGGGGAAAACACTATCCTCCCCTCTTATCATTTCCTTCTCCCTGTGAAGAAGAGAAGAACCATCTCGGCTAAAGAATACGTAAAGTTCCAAACTTGATATACCGGTTATGGTAAGTCAACCGTCATGGTCTGAATCCCCAGAGCCCTAATTATTTTCAAAAAGGTGCTTTTCCATTTCCACCATTCCACAATTCATTAATTTCCGATGAACTTAATGCTCTGTTCCAAATTCCAAATTCATCTACTTTTACAGGCGGAAATCTATCGAGTTGGGGTCTGCTATCACCAAGATAAAATGTGGAACTATTCCCTGTTTGCGGTGCCATTCCCAATCCAGAAGCAGCTAATACTCCATTTCTATATAACCAAAAATCCGTTCCGGAATTATTCCTCATATAGGTATACATTGTCCATGCATTCAATGTGGATGCCACATTTAACATTCCCCCACTCCATCCTCCTGTAAAAACCCATAATTTGCATGGAGAATCTCCCAATGTACCAACTACCTTGTCAGAATCTGCATACGCCGTTGTACTCCAAATCTGAGCATCTCCAGTTTCTGCTGTTTGATATACCCATAAATTAAAAGTAAAATCTGTTGTTGTTCCAAAATCCAATACTCCGTTATCTGTTCCGTAAAACAAATCTCCACTGCTATCAAAGCTTACTCCATTTCCTATGATTCCACTTACGCCATAAACCGGAGAATTTGTTTGTCCTGTTAAATTTACATTTCCCTTACTATCGTATAGTGTTCCAGAAGTTTCGTTAAACGCCCAATAAACAACAAGACCACCGTACAAGCTTGATGTTGGTGTTACTGTTGGTGACGGTGTGGGTGTGGGCATCAGCAGCGCAGTCCCCGTCTGAACTCCCCAGCTTCCCGGCTGTGTGCAGAAAAACGGCTTGCCCGATTCCACATTTGCAGCAATCGTGGTTGCACACTGTTCATACGATGATTTGAGTGCGTCCCCGATCTCCTTCATGGTTTTCATTGTGGAGGCTGGCGCCGATGTGGGCTCCTGAAAACCGGACTGAACGGTGAGCGCCGTGCCGCTCACTATATAGTCATAGATCTGTGAAAGTGTGTACATCCCGCTCCCCGCTGTTGGGGCGCCCGGAGCGTCAATGCTCCCCGCAACCACCATGCCGCACAAGCCAGCCGCGAACATCACGCTTACAGCTGCCACTGTCAATCTTCCCATGTTTCCTTCCTCCCTTTTTCACCGCGAAGGCGGCTTTGGTTTTTTATCGCAAAGGTGCGACCCTAACAGCCGTACTCTCTCATTGTCAGTCAATAGTTAGAGGTCTGGCCACGAAGTTTCTTTGTATCCTGTAATCCAGCTAACTCAGAAGCATCCCACTTCGATTCTGTTCGAAGTATAGTCTGAAGGATTCGACACGTTGATCTCCCGAATGCGGTCGTGATCGTTATTTCCCGGCCATTCATGCCACTTGTCCATTCTGTAGCCGTTGCATCTCCCGTATATTACTTCGAGCTCGGTACCGGGCGATTTAAGAGCGACAATTTGATTCGAAAACGTGGATGGCCCTGTGCTCATGTGGTTTCCACATAGATCACCGCCCCATGACGAGGGTGAGTAGCGCTGCCACTGGGCAGCCTTCGTCCAGCCCGAGGGGACTGCCACGTTTGTTCCACTGAATGCGCAAATTGTGCCTGTGGCTCTCGTGTCATAGACGGTCCCGCCTAGCGCTACACACTCGTTTTCTGTATGTGTCGTACCCTCCCAACTCAGTGGAATAGGGGGGGTTATGGTTGGGGAGGGGGTTGGGGTTGGGGTGCTTGTTGGCGTTGGTGTTGGCGTACCAGCGATGCATACCTTTCCGGTTTGGATACCCCAACTTCCCGGCTGCGTGCAGAAAAACTTCTTGTCCAACTCAACATTTTCAGCAGTAATATCGCCTTGCGAGAAAATGCCACGCATGGTGTCGTAAATTTCCTTCGTTGTTTTCATCGTAGATCCAGGCGCCGCGAGAGGCTCTTGAAAATTGGGGACGGGTGTTGTTTCTATCCCTGCGTTCAGGTAGTCATAGATCTGCTGAAGTGTTGGCATCCCGCTCCCTGCCGACGGAGCTCCCGGGGAGTCAATGCTCCCCGCGACTGCCATGCCGCACAAACCCGCCATCAACATCACGCTTGAAACCATCACGATCGCTCTTCTCATGTTTCCTTCCTCTCTCTTTCACCGCAAAGGCGGTTTTGGTTTTTTATCGCAAAGGCGCGACCATGACAGCCGTTCCCTCTCATTGTCAGTCAATAGACGAAGTTTGACTCTGACGATTCTGTTTCACTGCAAATACCAAGCCTTGGTTTCGAATCCTTAATAATCTATATCAATTGTTTATTTGTAAAGGTTTGACCCCGCTACTCCACGTCTGCTTCCTCTACACACTGACCTGCATCACGCAACTCACTGACCCCGCTATCCCACTCCCCCTTTGCGCCCTTTACAGTTTGAATATTGTTAATCACTATGCACGTCTGCTTCCTCCACACACTGACCGGCATCACGCAACTCAGCTCAATAAAGCATAAGCCGGACTGCTGAACATAGTCACACGCGCGTCACACAATCTGCACTTTATAAGCTACCCAGACGTTGTGTGAGCTACCTAGTGTAGTGTCTCAGTATTGTCTTTACAATTGTGCGGAGGCGATGAATTCATCCGCCTTAATAACCAAGACCCAACACCGTTTGTCTGGACAAAGAAAGTCGAAGACATTTTGGGAAAGGTCGGTCATTGTAAAGCCGCTATTGAGACAGCACACTAGACGTTGCACTTAACTCATTAGTATTACGAATGATATGAAACAAATATCCACGAAAGTAAAGTCTTGACAGAATATTTGTGTCGTACCAACTTTGACATCAGATAGTTACATACAACGTCTAGGCGCCCACTCATTGTCAGTCAACAGTAGAGTTCTGACCCTGAATCTTTCACACAGGCATCTCCCCTACAGCCTCAACCAATTGGTTACAACTTGATTTGACGAGTCGTCATTTGGTGTACAAATATCCATCACCATTACCCGACTGACCCATAGTCCCGCAACCATTCGCAGGCACGAAGTAAAAACTACTCGTCATGGCGGGCTCAGCGCCACATTGATAGGCGTCAAGAACACATGATTGTGCGTTGCAACCGGGCACAACTACCCACGAGCCTTGATAGGTTTCAAATGAAGTCTTCCGAATTACCGCAGTGTTGGTTATACCGCAGGCGCTAGTGTCAAAGGGTGGGCCTGTGGCGTCAAAATAGTCAGTCACAGTAGTGCCACCAGTGCACGTCAATCGATAGTATGAAGTACTGATCTGATTTATGACTACGTCTGATAGCTTCGCCGAGGTCCCCTGCGTTGGTGAATTGAGCACCCCCCCCGACTGGCCCACTGAGCTGCGTGTGCTCTGTTCGCCTGTTTGTATAAGTCTGGCTACCAGGGTCCAACCTCCCCCGTCGCTGGTCATGTCGCAGTAGGCCGTGAAAGCATCGCCAGTGGTGCCACCATTGGGGTCTATCCAGTAGAGGCCGTGAGTGTCGCTGCTCGTTAGGTCAGGGTAATAATCGTGAATGGTCTTACAGGAGTTACCGGCCTTTTCTGCAGTTGATCCATCCCCGGGTACCGTCGTTACTGTTGGTGTTGGTGTTATGGTTGGGGTTGGGGTTGGCGTACCGGCGATGCATACTTTTCCCGTCTGAACTCCCCAGTTCCCTGGCTGCGTGCAGAAGAATGGCTTGCCCAGTTCAACATTAACGGCAGTTGTCGCATTGCACTGGTCAAGTTTGGCTTTGATGTCGTCGTAGATCTCCCTCGTGGTCTTCATCGTGGAGCCGGGGGCCGCCCCGGGTTCCTGGAAAGAGCCGGGGGTGGGCGCCACAGTCCCTGAATTCATGTAGTTGTAAATATCCAGGAGCGTGTACATCCCGCTACCCACTGAGGGAGCTCCCGGAGAGTCAATACTCCCGGCAACTACCATTCCGCCCAGTGCAACAAAGAACATCAAACCTAACGCTAACGTCATCAATCTTTTCATCTGCCCACCTTCCTTTCTGTTCTTATCCCTATGATAATTTATCACCTATCTAAAAACCGTCACGAGCGCACAAGCAAACGCTGACCCTGCTCTACCACTCCACCTTTGCGCCCTTTACAGTTTGAATATTGTTAATCACTATGCGATCGAATGTAAGATTCTGAGTTATCTTCGCAGGCGGGAAAGCGCGCAGCGCCCGCCCACCTACGGATAGTCAAATTGTCCAACTCACGGACGCACCGCGCGCTCGTAGATGCCGGTGTTCCATTTGTGAGCGTTTACGAGACAATCGCTGAAGGTAACGTCCCATGTGTGGGAAGCGTCGTACTGAGTAGAGGACCAGTAGTAGTCCGACTGATATGAACCTAAGCTACCCTTGTTAGAACATATCGTGCTTAGCTCATCTTTTGTCGGCAGTCTCCAGTCATCCTTACCCAGCCATACCAGAGCATCGGCCCACCACAAAGCACCCCCCGTTGCCCAGAAAGTCTTGACACCACCCCCACAACCAACACCATCCTTCAAACTCGCCACGTACATTGTCCCTATCTTCACCACATCACCGCTACCTGGGGATGGACCATATTGAGTGTACCAGTCTGGGGTTGGGGTTATGGTTGGTGTTAGTGTTGTGGTTGGTGTGGGTGTATTCGTGGGTGTCGGGGTTACGCACGTTCCAGTCAGAACCCCCCAATTCGCGGATTGGGTGCTGAAGAACTTCTTGCCCTGCTTCACATCCTCGGCGGTCGCGTCGCACTGGGCGAATGGGGTAGCGACGGCCTCGTAAATCTGCTTTGTGGTCTTCATCGTCGAACCGGGGCTCGTGCTTGTCTCCTGGAAACTCCCGGGGATTGTCGGCACCGTCCCCGTATACAGATAGTCATACACCTGCTGAAGCGTATACATCCCGCTCCCCACCGTGGGGTTGCCCGGAGCTTCAAGGCTCTCGGCAACGGCTACACCCGTCAGGCCAACAAAGAACATCATGCCTAACAATAGCGTCATTAACCTATTCATTCTTTCCCTCATCCCATCTGTTGTTACAGAAAAATTCATACTCCTGATTAAAGAGTAATGTCAAAAAGACTACTACGGAGTGCTTCGGACAGCACGGACGCTTGTATGTCCCGTCTTGGGGTAATCATCAAGACCACAACTGGAAAAAAGCACAACCCACACATAATTGGCATCAATAGTAGTAGAGGACCAAGTGTAGTCATCGCTATAAGTCCCGAGAAGCCCCTTATTACTACATATATTTGCCAACTCATCTTTTGTCGGCAACCTCCAGCTTCCTACCGGTTTTTCCAGCCAGTCTAATCCAGCAGCCCAGCTCACGGCCGTGGACCAATCCTTATTTACGTTAAAGTCGGTCCCCGCGTTGTCCGTCCATTTGGCAGCGTATAACGAACCAATTTGCACAAGATAATCCGGCGGTGTGGGCGTCGGAGGCGGTGTTGGTGTTACCCATGTTCCAGTCCGAACTCCCCAGTCCCCCGACACCGTGGAGAAGAACTTCTTGCCCTGTCTCACATCCTCGGCGGTCGTGTCGCACTGTGCGAATGGCGTAGCGACGGCCTCGATGATCTGCCCTGTGGTGTACATCGTAGAACCGGGACCCCCACTCGGACCCTGGAAACTGCCGGGAATCGTTGGTACCGTCCCCGCGTTCAGGTAGTCATAGATCTGTGAGAACGTATACATCCCACTCCCTGCTGAGGGAGCTCCCGGAGAATTAACACTCCCGGCAATGGCCAGACCAGTTAGGCCGACCGCAATCGTCAAACCTAACATCAACCTTATTAACCTATTCATCTGTCCACCGCTTTCTTATTCATCGGTTTAAGGATCTTCTCCAAAGAAGACCCAGAGTTACATCCGCCGCTGCTAGGAAGCATTATTTATTTTTCCGTCTGCGCTATAGTTAATAACAACCTACTGCCACCCTGTTCCAAGAGCAGTTCGATGCCACATCCACGCAGTTGAATTGCGCGCAATTTACGCACGTAGCCCATAGCTCCGGTTTTGGATTACTGGCACAATTCCATGCTTGGGACTGGTTGAAGCAATAGGACCCACTCAAATTACAATTACTTGATGTATTCTGAAAATCTATAGACCCCGTGGATTTATGGAGACCACACGCATCCCCGCCCCAAATAGTGGAACCGTACGACTGCCATGACTCGGCTTGGGTCCAACCTGTGGAACACCCTATGTTGCTTCCACTCAATTTACAGATTGTTCCCGTAGCTCCTGTGTCATATACCGTTCCCCCTAGCGCTACACACTCGTTTTCTGAATGTGTCGTACCCGCCCACGTCAGTGCAATAGGGGTTGATGTTATAGTTGGGGTTATGGTTGGGGTTGGCGGTACAACTAATGTCCCCGTCTGCACTCCCCAGTTTCCCGGCACTGCAGAGAAAAAATGCACACCCGATTCCACATTAGCGGCCGTCGCTTCACAGTCGTCGAACTTCGCCTTGATATCCTGGTATATCTCTTCCATGGTCTTCATCGTGGGGCCAGGTGTCCCCGCGGGCTCTTGGAAACCGCTGGGGATTGATGAAGCCGTTCCCGAGTTCAGGTAGTCGTAGAGTTGCCCGATCGTGTGCATCCCGCTCCCTACCGAAGGGGCGCCCGGAGAATCAAGACTCCCCGCGATTACCATGCCGCACAAACCCACTGCGAACATCACGCTTACAGCTGCCACTGTCACTCTTTTCATGTTTCCTTCCTCCCTTTTTTCGTCTGACGCTGATTTCCTCCTAACTAGGGACGGTACACCACGCGAAAGGAGAGATTGGAGCCGGAGGAACCGGTATCTGCCTCGGTTATAGAGGTGCATGAGGCGGTACCAAAGAGGCCCGCGGTCGTGGACCACGTTGTACCGCTGACGGCAATCCAAGAATAATTGATGTTGTTATCATGGCACGCGAGATTGTTCTCCCAAAAGTTCGCCAGAGAGTGATCGCCAACATCCTCGCATCCATTATATTCCAACATCCAGTCCCTTGACACGGCCTGACAAAGCGTCACGAGGCCGAACCCAGCGGGAGCACCTGATTCCTTGCCAGTTAACGGTAGCATTGATCTACCGGTTTGGCTTGCCCATGCTTGGAGCCAGGCATCAGTAGTCCCTTTAGATGTGCAACTCCCGCCGCAATCGCTTAGATCCTTTGACCCATCTACACAGTCTGCGATGGCTAATGCGGAGATGTAGGAAGCACCTGATTGAGCGTTTTCAGACCCGTCAGTGGCCATGGTATGTCCGTTAACACTTGAAACTATTTTATACCACTCTCCCGCGGCAGCAGCCTGCATCCTTTCAATCAGTGTGTTATTAGAGACGCAAGTGTAGGAGCCCGTTACCGTGGAATTATTTGAAACACCCTTGTTCCAGGAAACTGAATCGGCGAGTGTCTTGCTCCAGCAGGCGCCCGGCGTTTCGTAAGTTGGGAACCAGTCCCAGCCGGCTAGGGCGCGGCAGGTTGGCTCAGTTAATGGCAATTGGGTTATGGTTGGGGTTGGGGTTATGGTTGGGGTTGGGGTTATGGTTGGGGTTGGGGTTATGGTTGGGGTTGGGGTTATGGTTGGGGTTGATGTTGGTCTCGGCAGAACAGCTAATGTTCCTGTTTGAACTCCCCAGCTTCCCGGCTGCGTGCAAAAGAATCTTACGCCTGACTCCACATTAGCAGCCGTGACAGGACACAGTTCGAATTTCGCCGCGATGTCGTCGAGGATTTCCTTCGTCGTCTTCATTGTGGAGCCGGGCGCCGCGCCGGGCTCCTGGAAAGCGGGAACAGGCGTCGGTTTAATCCCCGAGTTCAGGTAATCATAAATCTGCTGAAGCGTTGCCATCCCGCTCCCTGCCGATGGTGCGCCCGGCGAATTAATGCTCCCGGCAACCACCATGCCGCACAAGCCAGCCGCGAACATCACGCTTACAGCTGCCACTGTCAACCTTTTCATGTTTTCTTCCTCCCTTTCTTACCGCGAAGGCGGTTTTGGTTTGTTATCGCAAAGGCACGGACCCTGACAGCCGTTCTCTCTCATTGTCAGTCAATAGATGAAGTCTGAACCTGATGATTATGTTTCACTGCAAATACCAAGCCTTGGTTTCGAATCCTTAATGATCCATATCAATTGTCTATTTGTAAGGGTTTGACCCCGCTACTCTCTTCTGTCAGTCAATAGATGAGGTCTGCCCCTGATGATTTCCTGTCTGTTCTGCCGGTTCTTCTCCAGAGAAGATCCAGAGCTATCTCAAAAACAGTGGCTACAGTGCAGACCGTACTGCGCGAACGTGGTAGAGGGTCTCCTTACTGTCGGGGTTGCCGCTACACGACGCCCAATGCGAGACCCATGCATCCTCGCCACCATCGCACGACCAATAATCCAACCCATCGTACACCCATATCCAGTCTTGACACCCAGACGCGGAGCAAATGCCATCTATTTCACCATACCCGGGCATTCTCCAATCCGTTGCTTCGAGCCAATTCAAGCTTGTCCCCCAGCTGCAGGCATCAGCCCAATTCTTCGTACCGTTAAAATCCGTTCCTGCGTTATCTGTGTACTTGGCAACATACAGGTCACCTATTCTTGCTACAAGATCTTCCCCGTCCGGGCCGTAAATCTGATACCAAGTTTGTGCAGGTGCCGTTCCCGTCCGGACACCCCAGCTTCCCAGCTGTGTGCAGAAGAATTTCACACCTGATTTCACATCAGCAGTCGTTGCGGGGCACTGCGCATATGATGCTTTAATCGCGTTGTAGATATCCGTCGTCGTCTTCATCGTCGGGCCGGGACCTGCGCCCGGTTCCTGGAAACCGGGGACGGGTGTTGCCTCTACCCCTGAGTTTAAGTAGTTATAAATCTGCAAGAGCGTGTGCATCCCGCTCCCTACCGAAGGGGCGCCCGGAGAATCAAGACTCCCCGCGATTACCATGCCGCACAAACCCACTGCGAACATCACGCTTACAGCTGCCACTGTCACTCTTTTCATGTTTCCTTCCTCCCTTTTTTCTAAAAATATGCGTTACTCGTTGTAGAGCTCGTTACAATCCCGGGCGTTCCCCCAGTCCTTGTAGTATATTTGGTTCCGTTACACATATCCCAACTTGTAGGGGTGCTATAAGGGGCATCATCGGCCGTCCCCCAGCTCAGCGGCTTCCACCCAGCGAATACCTCTTGAATAATCCAGTCCGCATTTGCGTCCTTACACCCCGTACCACGATTACGCATATAGCCGTAGGTAAGGCCAGTCATCCTACAGCAATTCGTGTCCTCGCTTGGCCAGAGATTGCAATCACAGTTGCTGTTGTCTTTAATTGAGTTGTACACTTTCGTTACGGTGCTCCCAACCAGCACGGTACCAGAGTAATCTATAGAACCATTTTTATTGCCGTCACATGAGAATCGCATGTTGTCCACTGCCGTGAATGGTGTCCATACTGATGTCATAGACCCAGATGGTGATAGGCTGGTCAGATTTGCGCTATACGCGCCTCCTATCGCAGCTGTTCCCGCAACACATTGTGAACTAAAAAGTAACGTCCATCCGCCGCCGTCGGTGGTCATGTCGCAGTAAACCTGGACCGGGGCGTTCCCACCATCACCATCAGGATCAATGGTGTAGACTCCATCGACACTACCAGCCCCGCCCTCTTTAATGGCTTTACAGGATGTGCATATTATTGTTGCTGTTGGTGTTATTGTTATTGTTGGTGTCTGTGTTGGTGTTGGTGTTATCGTCGGTGTTCCCGTCGGCATTGGTGTGCCCCCCGTCCTGACACCCCACCAACCCGGGATCGTTGAAAAATAGATCTTCCCGGCTGGCACATCCTCGGGATAAAGATTGCACTGCTCATATGATGCTTTGAGCGCATCCCCGATCTCCTTTGTCGTCTTCATCGTGGATCCTGGAGCCGATGTCGGCTCCTGAAAACCGGTCTGCATTTCAAGGGCCGTGCCGCTCACTATGTAATCATATAGGTTCTGGAGCGTATACATCCCGCTCCCCGTTGTGGGAGGACCAGATGGTTCAATGCTCCCCGCAACCACCATGCCGCACAAGCCAGCCGCGAACATCACGCTTACAACTACCACTGTCACTCTTCTCATGCTTCATTCCTCCCTTTTTTACCGCGAAGGCGGTTTTGGTTTTTTATCGCAAAGGCGCGACCCCGACAGCCGTACACTCTCATTGTCAGTCAATAGATGAAGTTTGACCCTGACGATTCTGTTTCACTGCAAATATCAAGCCTTGGTTTCGAATCCTTAATGGTCTATATCAATTGTATATTGGGAAGGGTTTGACCCCGCTACTCCATCAATACACGGGTGGGAAAGCGCACTGAAGTTATTCGACCTGCCGTAAGGAACGGAGACATTAAACGAGACCAGCTGCCCTCATCTCTGCGGCGGTCGGCAATGCGTCAAAGCAGCTTAACCCCCCTTCAATACATAGATCTCACTACCCGTACGTATTTTAAATAGTTAGAGTTAGAAATAGACTCACTACATCCTATTAGATCATACAGCACTGGATTCGTGGCATCACCTGTGGCAGTCCAATAGGAGCCGGCCACATCCATTTCGGGGTGCGTGTTCTTCATGCTGCAGATAAAACCATACTCGATCGCGCTTGGTAGCCTCCAGCCCGACCCTAAACCTAACCAGCTGAGGCCGCTTGCCCATGAATTTGCAGCAACCCATTTCTTTGTGGCATTGCCCGCGCAGCCGGGCCCATCCTTACTTCTAGCAACATACATACCACCTATCACGACTACATCAGGGTACATCCATGTTGGTGTTGGGGTTGGCGGTACAACTAATGTTCCCGTCTGCACTCCCCAACTTCCCGGCTGTGTGCAGAAAAAAGGCTTGCCTGATTCCACATTTGCAACAGCCGTGGTTGAGCACTGTTCATACGATGATTTGAGTGCATCCCCGATCTCCTTCGTCGTCTTCATCGTCGAGCCGGGAGCCACGATTGGCTCCTGGAAACTGCCCTGCACCGTAAGAGCCGTACCGCTCATCAGGTAGTCGTACAGGTTCTGGAGCGTGTACATGCCGCTCCCCGCTGTGGGGGGACCAGATGGTTCAATGCTCCCCGCAACTACTATGCCGCATAAGCCAGCCGCGAACATCACGCTTACAACTACTACCGTCACTCTTCTCATATTTCCTTCCCCCCTTTTTCACCGCAAAGGCGTACCCCTGACAGCCCCAGCCGTACCCTTTCATTGTCAGTCAATAGACGAAGTTTGACCCTGACGATTATGTTTCACTGCAAATACCAAGCCTTGGTTTCGAATCCTTAATAATCTATATCAATTGTTTATTTGTAAAGGTTTGACCCCGCTACTCCAACGAATGATTAAATAGCCAAAGACCGGCTTTCCCATATGCATGGCGGCATCAGCGGGCAAACATCCATGCGTTGCTTGTAGTATCGTGCGGCGTGTGGCTCCCGCTACTCAGGCACCCAGCTCCAGCATTATTCGAGCTATTGTCCTTTATCCCGAACCCAACCACCGTGCAGTGCACTCCGTCATAGCCACAGTTCATTCCCCACCGTATATCGGTGGCATCGCGGGTGGCCGCCTGACAGAATCCGTAAGTGTTGCTTTGCACGCAATCGTAAACACTTACGTAACCCAGACCATAGTAATCGACCGCGCTGTGTTGAGGACTGATCAGTGTCGAACCGCTAAATAATGAGAGGGCCGAAGATTGGGTGGTCGCAAATGTGTGTTTAATACAATTTGTTGTTGCTTGATTGAAACATCCACGCAGCTCGGTAAAAGGCAAAACATTGTAGCTTGCGTATTTTGCAGAGCCTATAGTCGCTGTCACGTCACCCGGGTTGAGTGTATCAGCTGACGTCCAGTGCGCGGAAGTATAAATGAAATCGGTGGTGGCAGAAGCCGCAGTTTTCATGAGCATCGTCCAGCCGCCCCCATCGGTGGTCATGTCACAGTAAGCGCTAAAGGAGGGATTGCCACCCGCGCCATCGGGGTCAATAGTGTAGGCGCCGTCGCCTGAAAGAGGAGTGGCCGTAAGAATGGCTTTACAGGATGCGCAAATGCCATATGGTGTTATTGTCGGTGTTGGTGTCAGGGTTGGGGTTATGGTTGAGGTTGCTGTCGGTGTCGGCGGTACAACTAATGTTCCCGTCTGAACCCCCCAGCTTCCCGATACATGGCAGTAGAACTTAACTCCTGACTCCACATTAGCAGCCGTGGCGGGGCATTGCTCATACATTGATTTCAGAGCATCCCCGATTTCCTTCGTCGTCTTCATCGTCGAGCCGGGAGCTGCGCTTGGCTCCTGGAAACTGCCCTGCACCGTAAGAGCCGTACCGCTCGTCAGGTAGTCATACAGGTTCTGAAGCGTGTACATCCCGCTCCCCGATGTGGGGGGACCAGATGGTTCAATGCTCCCCGCAACCACTATGCCGCACAAGCCAGCCGCGAACACAACATTGAAAAGTACCGTCATTAACCTTTTCATCTTTCCACCTTCCTTTCCTTTTTCATCCCGATAATAATTTATCGCCTATCTAAAAACCGTCACTCGCGCATAAGGAAACGCTGACCCTGCTATGCTACTCCACCTTTGTGCCAATTACGGTTTGGATATACCATTTGGCAGAATTCAAAGAACAGTGAGATATCATCACTATGGAAGAAACTTTCATGCCCTACCATTACGATGAATGTCTATTCATCTCATGATGGTTATTCTGGGAAATTATATCACTGCCAATCCAGAATATACGCATTTTGTTCGTTTTTGCACTATTTCGATATTCCTTATGCTGCAATTATCCGGCATATGGCTCGGGCTTTTGAATTCGCTTGGAAAGTATTTCTGTATTATCCTGATTTGCAGTAGTCATATTACCTTTATATGCAATTAGTTATGCATATGTTGCGTCATCATGTCGTTTCCTGGAATCTTATTTGCATAATCACCATCCCCAACAAGATATTTTAGTCACACGGAATGAAAAGGGGCAAAAATGTGCTTGACATACCTAAAAAAACTATATAATATATGCCACTTTCCTGAGCTTCTTGTTTACCCTCAACTCAATTTCTCAACTCAATTTTTTGTGATCCTGCCTGTTACCCAATGGTAAAGCGCCTCCTTACCCTCTAAGTGACTTACATAACCGCCCCGCCGTTTCTGAGATCGTGACTCCAAGAGCAGGAACAATTACACTACATGGTTGAGGGGTACGTTCCCCCGGCTGGCGCAGGGAGCCCGGAGGGCGACCGAAGCCAGCCGGGGGAACGCCTGGCCGCAAAAAGGATGACGATACCATGAGTGATATCAAGAACGAGACACAGGATGAGGGCAAGGCGAAGGGGACAGGGACACGACGATACCTGTCGGCGGAGAAGAAATACCAGTTGTTCCTGGAAGCCGAGAAAGGCGAGCAGCAGCTCGGTGAGTTGCTGCGGCGGGAGGGGCTGTATT
>JAPLCW010000059.1 GCA_026392015.1 Candidatus Auribacterota bacterium
TTTTATTATCAGCCCACAATAAAGCCCGGTAAAGTAAAAAATCAACGGTAGTCGTGTGCCTAATCTGCGTTGGCAGGCAACCTCAATGCTTCGATGCTGTTATGTCACGCTTTACAGGGCTTTTTGTTCGTCAGGGCTGCCAAATCGCGCATCGCCTTGACGGACGCTATTTATAGTGGTAAAATTACATAGAGGTTACAGGCCCTATGAAAAATATATTGCTCGCTATTCTTTTCATGATCCCCGTTCCGGCAATGGCAAAAGAGTTCATTGATTATAGCCGGATCACTCCTCATTTCCCGCCCGGCGTGTTTCGACGGGCATCTGCACGATACTCTCTCCCGAACATAAAACACTATTCGAGTAACACGTGCTGGTTTTACCGGAGTTCTCTGCAGAAGAGGCAGATTCCCCCGTCGAACACCACGGAGAGTATCTTTGAGGATTCGTCGATTATTCTGAGACCGATCCGGGGAAGGCAATTCTAATGTTTGCGCGCCTCCGTGCATACACATCGGGACGGGCGGCAAGATTTCCTATCGAACAACGAGCGGCCTGAACACAACCCCGGGATACTTCACCCCTGATGCATTCGACAGCGCCGCGCCAAAATTGTAGGTGCCCCGCGATGCGTTCCTTGGAACGACGATCGAAATGGCTCCGCTCGCATTCCCATGGGGGTTGAACCGCTTCATAATCGGGTAGGTCCCTTTCCTCCATTTATTACGCGAATCCAATGTGTAGGTGATCCCATTTGGGAGGACCGCCCCGAAATAGGCGTCCACGGTCTCATAGATGCGCGAAACGGTCCAGTATGCGGTAACCGACCCTCCAGGAGAAACCGATGACTTGTCGAGTATGAAGTCGATGCCGGAGCTATACACCCCCGTTCCCTTGAGGGCAACCGTCTGGGGGCTGTCGCTGGCGTCATTGGTGATCACGAGCGTCGCGCTCTTCTCGCCGCTGCTGACCGGATTGAAGGTCACGTCAATGGCGCAGGTCCCGTTGATGGGGATGGTTGATCCGTAACAGTGGTCAACCTCGCTGAAGTTAAGTTGATCGCCACCCTCTATCGCGCTGATCCCCGCTTTCAGATTTGATCGCCCATTGTTGGTCAGGAGGACCGTTCGTGTGCCGCTTGCGGTTCCCACCGCCTGACCTCCAAAATCGATGTTGTTTGTTGAAAGCTTGACGGAGGCGCTCGCGGGGACAGTCCCGGTCCCCACGACCTGCACCTTCTGCGGGCTGTCGGTAGCGTCGTCCTGTATGGTGACAACCCCCCTCCGGGTTCCGGCGGCAACCGGCTTGAAAACGAGAGCAATGGTGCAACTCTGACCGGGGGAGAGACTGGAACCGCAGCTATCCAACATTTCAAAATCCCCGCTCACGGAAATATCATAGATATTCAGGAGGACGGTGCCTACATTTGTCATGATCAGCGTCTGGGGAGGGCTGTAGGTATTCAATGACTGGCTTTCAAAATTCAGGTTGGTCGCCGAAAGGCTCACATCGGGGCTCCCCGGCGGGATGCCGTTCCCTCCCATGGTGATCAGATGCGGACTGCCGGCGGCATTATCGCTTATCGTGACCATTCCGGAGAGCGGGCCAAGCGTTTCGGGGGTAAAGCAGACGGCGAGGGGACAGGAATCGCCCGGCTCCAGCGTGTCCCCGCAAGAGTCCGTCGCCGAGAATTCCCCGCTCACGGAAATGTCGAAAATGCTGAGGGGCGCCGTCCCGCTGTTGGTGAGCGTCACCGTCTGTGGCGAGCTGGGGATGTTCACTGTCTGGTCTCCAAACTCCAGATCCAATGACGAGAGCGTCACCGCGGGAGCCGTACCGGTACCCTCGAGGGACGCGCTATCCGCGATACCTCGGCCAAGATTGATGACGGTGAGATCGGTGCTGAAGCTGCCTGTTCCAATGGGTTCGAATTCGACCACGATGTTACAGGATTCATCGCCCGAGAGCGTCATTCCTGTACACGCATCCGATACAATGTCGAAGTTGACGGTGTCCACGAGGTGCACGGAGAATATGTAGAGAGGCAGCAGCGACGGAGTCTTCTTTACCTTCAGGGTCTGCTGTGCCGACGTTTTTCCGACCTCGGTATCGGGAAATGCAACATGATCCGGGATTATCTCCGCCGCGGGGAAAATGTCCTTTCTTGCAGTTTGATCACCTCGGGGCGAGCCGGCCTCGTTGCCGAGACTTCCCCGGCAGATAAGCGTTAACAGCGTTACAACCGCGACGGCGATGGCGGGCAAACTCTTCTTCACACAATGGATTTTCATGTCCGTCCCCCCCTTTTTATGCTTGCCGATTACCATTGTAATATACATGATGATGGGGCAACAGTCAACCAGGGGGATAAAATAAAGGGCACTAGCCTGGATTATTCATTAGCCTGGATTATTCATCAGACAAATAAAAGAGCAATTTAAACAGCCTGACATATGCAACCGCGGATTCTGCGGATTAGGCGGATTACACAATGCAAATCCGCGTAATCAGCGTAATCCGCGGTTAGAACATTAATAGTTGGTGAATAATCCAGGCTAGAAGGG
>JAPLCW010000201.1 GCA_026392015.1 Candidatus Auribacterota bacterium
GCAGCGCTTTTAGCACTTATCCATCTCCTCTGCCAACACTCTGCCTGCGTGAACATCTTGATTCCCTAAAAGACGTCTGATACCCTGATCATAGCCGATAGAAAAGCTTCAAATCGCCATCAAAGTGCGTAAGTCGTGTCAGTCATTAACTTCAGCAAGAGATTTAACTGTAGTTGAATATCAAGCGGGAGGACAACCTGCATCTCTGCAATCAGTTATGTATGGTACCTTAAGAAATTTAGTTGCAGGCACAGATTATACTGAAGAATTAAGAAGTTCCGATAATGTTCAAAAGGGATGGCCCCTTAGTTATATTCCTGTTCCAAACAATTTTGGGAATATGGATGTTATTGCAGGACCTTATCCCAACCTTTACGATGAAAATACTGCGACATTTTATTCAAAAACTTCTTCTCCCAATTCAGAATCAGATATTATGCACAAAATAATTTTAGAGGAATTTTCAGAGGATGCTATAAGATTATTTATGCGATATGGAGTAAATAAGATTAGTGGGACGTCTACTGGAGCATACATTTATATTTGGAATTTTACTACTTC
Source organism: Candidatus Auribacterota bacterium (assembly GCA_026392015.1). Lineage (GTDB taxonomy): Bacteria > Auribacterota > Tritonobacteria > UBA1439 > UBA1439 > JAPLCW01. The sequence goes on from JAPLCW010000201.1 coordinate 562, forward strand.
TGCATGGGTAGGTTTAGGTTCATATTCTCCTGGCAGCACCCCCTTTCCAGCATTAAGAGTTATTGATATGGGAAAAAACAACTATAGAGAAAATAATGTAATTTATTTACTGTCAAGAGCTAGAAGTTCATATGTTCTAGGATATATAGTAACAACATACTATTACGATTTTGGTATGTGGGCAGGATATAAAAATCCCCAAGATCTAAATTGAGCGATTCATATTTACTCATGGGAGAAAAAACACTTAATGGGTAATGGGGGAATGGCTTATAATAGCCATTGGCAAAATCGCCCCATCTTTGGGGTCAAATCTTTATCCTTGACTTTTCGCCTTCCCGTAGCAGAACAAGATCAGGCTCACCCGTTGAGAATCCAATACCCCGCATCTAATATCATGTCACCTGCCGTGGAAATGCATGGTGGAACATCTTCGCGGACGGAAAAGATTTAAGCACTTTCCTGGAGAAGATTGCGCTTTCCCTGCAATCACTCGTACCCTGTCGGGCAGTTTGAGGTCATCAACCCGGCCCTCATCTGCGTGCTCGGACGCCACGCCGCCCAGATGCTCCTCAAGACGGAGGAGGGCATCAACAGGCTGCGCGGTCGATTCCACGATTACCACGGAATCAAAATCATCCCCACTTATCACGCCGAAAACGACAAGGTGAAAGACGACCTGAGAAAATTGCGGGTGTTTCTGGATGAGAGTTCCTGAAGCGGCAGTTGCAGATGCAGGAATCTTGCCGCGCCGCTCGCTTGACTGTATCTGCCAAATATCCATGCTGTCTCGAAATAGCGGATAACTGATTAAAACCTTCACCAAGTAGGTGCGGCTAAGTTAAGAACGATAATTTTGTAGGGGCTTGATTTATTAAGCCCTGAATTGGGCCGGATAAATCCGACCCCTACATTATCTGCCATTCCGGATGCCTATGATTAGTGGGTTGATAAAGATGGCAATGGTAAAATAGGTTAGACTATGTCTGTCAATATTGCTCTGACCTGTCCCGGGATACATTTTTCCATTCACAACTGTAAACAAAGTATGCACTTTTGGTTTTCAGGGGTATAAACAAAGTATGCAAAACCGGGTTTTTCAAGTTTGTCAAAAATTCCAACTTCTATGATCATCGTTGCAACTAATTCGGCTCATACATATTACGACTATTATTTTGCTTTTCTTGAAAACTGTAAGGTTGGCACGAAATATGCTGCTAATACTTAAAAGGGGTTAAGATTGGACTGAAAAGCCCTGAGAAATGGGTGGGGGAGCTAAATAGGATGTAATACACTTAGAATAAGTGAGTTAGGGAAAAATACAAGGAAAGCTTGGACAGTATCCAAACTAAGGGAGGGAGAAAAGATGAGAGCGACATTAATGATGCTTGTAAGCGTGATGTGTGCTGCGGGTTTGGTCGGTATGGCCATCGCCGGGAGTATGGATTCATCCGGCGCCCCGTCAGCGGGCAGCGGGATGTACACGCTCTCGCAGATCTATGACTACTTGAACTCGGGGACAGAGGCAACACCTATCGCTGCGTTCCAGGGACCGGGCGCGGCTCCCGGCTCCACGATGAAGACCACGAGGGAGATCTACGTCGACCATAAGGCCATGCTTGACCAATGCGACGCCACTGCTCTTGATGTTGCCCTGGGCAAAAGGTTCTTCAGCACGGTGTCGGGAAGCTGGGGAGTTCAGACGGGAAAAGTATGCATCGCCGGTACCCCAACGCCAACACCAACACGAACGCCAACACCAACACCAACGATTACGCCAACACCCACATCAGTTATGGGTACGCAGGCCTCATGCACGGCGGATTCCGGTTACTGGGGTGCGACGCAACTCGGTGCCCCCGATGACTATGGATGTTGGTTTTCCGGAGCCTCAGATACGGCCTGCGATACCATATGCGCAGGTCACAATAACCGATCATGTGTGTCTAAAAACTGGAATGATAATAGTACCGGCTCTATTGCGGCAGGCCTTGGATTTACATGCTGGCACTACGCCGTTGGTCCCTGGGGATCCCCGGCGCACGATGACGGGATGCCATTTGGTGAGAAGAATGCTGAGTACTATTGTACTCAGCGTGCGTCCAATATTGATCAGAACTGTACGGTCGGCTCAGGGCATGTCAATTGGTTTCGGTTTTGCGTTTGCAGAAGGTAGGTTTGTGACTCCCATTTCTCCGCAATATTTTCAGAATATGCGGGTCCATTTCAGTCGCTGCCGAACCCGGCACTGTTTGATCATCCGCAGGTGGGCGGGCGTTGCGCGCTTTCCCCTCTGCGGAGATAATTCCGAATCTTCGTGTAAGAAGATCCTTGCTCTTTAAGCCGGAGTAAATTCAATTTCATCCGACGAGTGGATTCGGATGATATCCCGATTAATGCGTACAGATATAGTTTATCTGTTCGGCATAAGACGTGGGCTCCATGCGATGTCGCACAACGCCATGTGGCATCGCATGGTGATGGCGTGCCCATGCCTGTCCCCCCACAGACAGGCGTGGATGAATGATGATTCAGGGGATATTTCTATTTTGTCATTTGGAATACATAGCCATTTTGATATGACAAAAATTGTATACAAAGTGTCCACTTCTGGCAGCCGGAGATGTGAACAAAGTATGCAAATCGGACCTTTTTAAAATCCGTCGAGAATTTTCATCTTTGCGTGCATAGTTCTGACTTTTTTGCCTCAAGGATATTATGACTATTATTCCTCACCAAAGAAAGATCATGCTGTTGGCATGAAACTTGCAGGCCAGTCCTAGCCTGGATTATTCATCAGACGAATAAAAGAGCAATTTAAACAGCCTGACATATGCAACCGCGGATTCTGCGGATTAGGCGGATTACACAATGCAAATCCGCGTAATCAGCGTAATCCGCGGTTAGAACATTAATAGTTGGTGAATAATCCAGGCTAGAAGGGGTAGCCTTCTTTGTAGCATTTTTCGCTGATGCTGTATCCGCACATTCTCCCTTTCCTCAAAACTGCGATTTCTCATTCTCCCCCGATTTGGAAAGAAATGTTGATATTCATCAACATCGTGTGGGTATACCGAAGACTGGCGGAATCATAGAAGGGTATGACTTGATCTGGGGAGAAAACACAGGATGGATCAATCTAAGGACCATACATGCTGATTTAGAGATCGGCTCAAACATACTGGCAGGTTGGATTTGGCTAGAGAACTGCGGGTGGGTCTGTCTTGGTGAAGGGCGTCCTCTGAATAAGAGTCATTACTCCAACCGGGGTACCTATGACTGGGGAGTCAATAATGAGGGTCAGGGTAAATTATCCGGCTATGCATGGTCCGAAGTCACGGGTTGGATCAGCTTCCGCACCAGTCATTCTCGTGTGTACGTGGATGAGACCGGCCAGTTTTACGGCTATGCGTGGGGAGAGAATGTAGGGTGGATGCATTTCGGGCCCGGCAGTACCGTGCAGTATCTGGCAAAGGCCCATCCGGGTCCATGGAAGGGGATCGGGGCGGAATCGGGGGGTAGATTAGCCGTTGGCCCATATGATTCTGAAATGAGCAGCGGCTCTGTTCCCGTAACAGGCCTGAGGAACAATCATGAAAGATACAACAAAGATGCCTGGACAGTCTGTTTGCTCAGGCTGGGAAGAGATGATTCATGTGCACATATCCGGTGTTGCGATACGCAGGTGTATATAAGCAGTCTTGCCAAACTTTCTCCCATCCGCGCTCCGCCGGCAGGTATCTGATCCTTTTGCATTGCGAGTGCCGCAGTCCCGCTGAGCGGGACGTGGTAATCGCGCCTTTATCAATTTCCAGATCAATCAAGAAAGGATTGGTACCAAAATGAAAAAGTTAATCACAGTAGCTCTGAGTTTGATGTTCACAGTCGGCATGATTGGAATGGCAGTTGCGGGGAGCCTTGACTCTCCGGGAGCCCCCTCTGGGGGGAGCGGAATGTACACGCTCCAGAACCTGTACGACTACCTGACGAGCGGCACTGCGCTCACGGTGCTGAGATCGGGGATGCCATTTTTCTGCACGCAGCCGGGGAACTGGGGGGTCCAGACCGGGACGGCGATAGTGATAACCCCAACCTCAACCCCAACCATAACTCCAACCATTACACCATATGGCGTTTACGCATCCTGTAAAGCCATTAAAACGGCCACTCCTGGAGCAGGTAGCGGTACCTACACTATTGACCCCGATGGAGCGGGCGGGAGTGATTCCTTCTCGGCCTACTGCGACATGACCACCGACGGCGGCGGATGGACGTTGCTCATAAAAACGTCGGCTGCTAGCACTCACGATTTCGATTATGAGTCAACGTACTGGTCGTCAACTGCGACACTCAACACGGGTGACGTGACAACGAGCATAGGCTCAGCAAAATATGCAAGTTATAATGTTTTACCTTTTACCTTGCTGCGTGGCTGTTTCGGCCAAGCAACATCAAATTGTATTACGCACACTTTTGTTACCGCCCAAGCGTCGGCCCTATCGGTCCTTGGCGGTACATGCACCGTCTCCACTCAGCACAATTCTGGTGACTACGCGGCGCTGGGATTGGGCTATGCTAATTGCCCGAACGATAACGTTTACGGGCTAGCCTTGCACGGATGGCAAGGATGCGGAGGAGCCAACGGAATCGCACGATGGGGAGCCATATGTCACAATTCTGGAAGTTATCGCACCATATCCGGATTCGGGGTTTCATATGATGGAGGTCATCCCATTGGGGCCGGGGTGAACATCGATAGCGGGGCTGACACCGTAATGAACGGCTGGTTGTGGGCACAATGATCGTGCTCCATCAGTCCACCGTCGGTCTTTGGCTATTTGATCATCCGCAGGTGGGCGGGCGCGGTGCGCTTTCCCACCCACGGATATAACTCCGGATCTTCGTGTAAGAAGATCCTTGCTCTTGTGCGCCCGGCAGGGCGCACTCGCTAGGAGGTGAAAGTCTTCTACAGTCCCGACAGGGGGAACTGTGAGCCGAACGGCAAGGGTGTCCACCGCGAGGTGGAATCTGAAGGAAGTCGTAGTCTCGCCGGGGCGGGATGGCCTGACGAATAGAAACTGCATATGGGGCGGCTATGCCGGATGAGGGGGGCAAGAGCATCCAAAGTCCAGTATCTGTACGGAGGCATAGACGTAGATGCAGCGGGCATAAGCGTGAAAGTGGGTGCGCATTATCCGGGGAGATCTGTTCCTCTGCCCCCGCTGAGCGGGGCTACCGTCATTGAGAGGTGACGGGATGGAGGGGCATAAGTCAGCAGAGGCCTTATAGTAGTTGTCGCAAGATGACGAAGGGCTGAATCTATCGAGGAAGCCAGTTCGATATCCTGATAGTTCTGGCCAGAAACTTCGCAAGAAGGCCTTAATCGCAGATAGTGGACGGAATCCACAAGTGGCGGTTGGGTGGCAATAAGGACTACAGGCATAGAGAACATAAGGTTAATAATAGTTGAAAACGTATTAGCTGACTGGCTCAGTACAAATAAGTTGAGAACAAAATCCGGTCCTTTGCACAGTGTGTATTTTATTCGTAACAAGCTCGCGCAGAATTAAATGCCTAATACGTCTTGCTGCGTACTGGGAAAGGAGGTGATGCGAGGTGGTAATTCCCATTCGCTCTGCCTGAGGGTGGCTCGGCCATTCGGCGGGCTGTGGACCCTGAGTTCATATACACGGGCACTCGTGTTCAAATTATGAATAAAAAATCGCATGTCTGGCGATAATTTGGGCAGGAGCGCAAACGAACCAGAACTGCACAATGAAAGGAAGGCGCACGATGAAAAGATTGATGACGGTAGCGTTTGGTTTGATGTTCACAGTCGGCATGATTGGAATGGCAGTTGCGGGGAGCCTTGACTCTCCGGGAGCCCCCTCTGGGGGGAGCGGAATGTACACGCTCCAGAACCTGTACGACTACCTGACGAGCGGCACTGCGCTCACGGTGCCAAGAGATTCTTCTGCACGCAGATAGGAAGCTGGGGTATCCAGACGGGAACATTAAGTGCGCTGCCGAGACCAACAGCAACCCCAACCATAACATCAACACCAACACAAACACCAATTTATGCATCCTGTAAAGCCCTTAAAACAGCCGTTCCTGCTTCAGCCGACGGTGTCTACAGCATTGACCCCGATGGTCCGGGCGGGAATGCCCCATTTGATGCTTACTGCGACATGACTCATGATGGGGGAGGATGGACTCTGATTATGAAAACAACAGGAGATACTACGTTCAATTACTTTGCAGATTATTGGACAACAAATAACACCCTCAACGAATCGGATACAACTTTAACAGTAGGCTCGGCGAAGTATAAGTCATTCAACACCCTGCCGGTTACAACAATACGTGGTTGTGTGACCACACCGACCTCAAACTGCGTACAACATACATTTAGTGCAGCCAAAGATTCAGCGCGAGCCCTATTTAGCGGGGCATACCTGGCCGAGGGAGTCGATAAGGACGAATTTGTAAGCGTCTTTGACGTGAGCAATTACCATCTGGGAGAGTACTGCGCCCCTGGGTTCAACTCGGATGATACGCTACACAGAAGGGGTTATTGCGTAAGATGGGGTGTGGCGGCAGACCCAGAACAGCCGGCTTGGACGCTTAATTGCTATTATGAGGACGGCGTTTTAGGTTGGGGACTTTATGATGATGTAGGGAGGGGTGCGTCTTTTCGTCCCATGTCCTCCGGCTTGCCTGGATACGGTTATGCGGTGGCTGGTAATCCGGCGACAAACTTCAATACAGCCGCCTGGCGCAACTCTTGGATGTGGGTAAGATAGCGTTGTAAAGTCGGTCCCCGCACCGTTTGATCATATGCAGGTGGGAGGGCGCTGTGCGCTCTCCCACCTGCGGAGATAACTCCGGGTCTTCTCTGGAGAAGATCCTTGCTCTTGTGCGCCCGGCAGGGCGCACTGTGCGCAGGGCATGATTGAGCGATTGGAGGTGAGAAGTCGGTAGATTCCGAGTCCTTTGCGGGGCCTATCGGAGGCAACCGCGAGCCAAAGGCAACTGCACGACCGTGAGGGAGTGTGTCGCAGGTTAGGGGTCAAATCTTTATCCTTGACTTTTCGCCTTCCCGTGTCAGAACAAGATCAGGCGCGCCCGCGGAGAATGCTATATCCCGGCGCCTTGTATCATGTCACCTGTGTATGGTGGAACATCTTCGCGAACGAAAAAGATTTATCCATATTCATGGAGAAGATTGCCCTTTCCCTGGAATTATCCGTACCTTGTCGCACAGGTCGAGGTCATCAAACCGCGTTTCATCTGCGCGCTCGATCGGCACGCCACCCAGACGCTCCTTAAGACGGAGGAGGGCATCAACAGGCTGCGCAGAAGATTCCACGACTACCACGAAGTCAAAATCATCCCCACCTATCACCCCGCATATTTGCTTCGGAGCCCCGACGGCAATGACAAGGCGAAAGACGACCTGAGAAAATTGCGGGCGCTTCTGGATGAGAGTTCCTGAAGAAGTCGCTGCAAATGCAGGAATCTTGCCGCGCTGTCTGCTGACTACATCTCCCAAATATCCACGCAGTCCCAAAACAGCGGACAATTTGTGGGATTATAAAGATTGCAAGGGTAAAATACATCAGAGCCTGCCACTATTGCCCTGGCCTGTCTAATGGCACGCTCGTCCACTCCAGAATTGTAAACAAAGTATGCACTTTAAGCGATCGGAGGTGTAAACAAAGTATGCAAAACCTAATTATTTAGATTTGTCAATAATTTTAGTTTATGGGATCATAATTGCAACTAATTCGGATCGTGCGTATTATGACTGTTTCTAAAATATCTTTAATAACTATAAGGTTGGCACGGAATATGCTATTAGCAATTGCATGGGGTGAAAACTGAGTTCAAAAACTCAAAAAAATGGAGGGAGAGAGTTAAATATAATGTAATACCTGAATTTTGCATGCTTTTGGTTACATGCGACAAAATCCCAATCACAACCTTTTGTTTCGCAATATATTACAACGTGCCCTCGTGCAAAATATTTTTTGCACGGAAGTAACCAGTTGGGTTACATTATCATCACAGTGCAATTGCCGTCACAACCAGTCTTTATCGGCAAAAACCGGTATTTAGTCGTTTCGGACGTGCAAAATTCAGGTTCTACATGTAATTGAGACACTACCGGAATTTTCCAACACGGAATTTTCCAACCCCCCTTTGTTAGAGGCTTGTATTTGTGATATAATATGTGATGTGATGCGTGACATGATGAAAAGGCGATATGCCTAATTGGGTGGACCGCAGCTCAATTTGATTAAGAATCTGAGAAGGAGGGAGCCATGAGCTTTATCGGGAGAACATCTTTATTCGTCTCAATTCTTATCATTACATCATTAAGCCTGGCTGTTGATGCATCTTTTCTCACAGCAGCTGATGAAATCACCCAATCCCAGGTGGGAGAAAAAGGCGCTACCTACGCTCTTAAGATCATGACCATGAACAGCAGCGCTCTTTTCACTCACAGTGATCAGGAAAGCATCCGGCTATGTCAAGGACTGGCTCCCGATGTAGCTCTCCTGGAGGAATGGTCTGTGAGCGGCGGCGACTATCGCGCCTATATCGACAACGCATTTGGAACAAGCTTCTCCTTTTACCGGGACCCCCTGGCCTCAAACCCGCAGAGCATGGCAAATGGCATTGCGAGCAGGTGGACCATCACCGCGTCTGGGAGCTGGCAGGATGTTGAGTTGAGCAATCGATATTTCACCTGGGCCAGGATTGATATCCCAGGGGATACAGATCTTCAGGTAGTAGCTGTTCACTTGAACGATGCAAACACGGCCAGCGATCAGGCGAAGAGAGCGACCGAGGCGAACAATCTCAAGGCGCTCGTCGAGGCGAATTTCGACAATAACCAGTACATTCTTATAGGCGGAGACCTGAATACAGGCGACCTCAACGAACCATGCCTCAGCGCCTTCTCCACATATCTCGACTACAATGACCACATCCCGGTTGACAGCAATGGCAACAGCAACACAAATAAGAACAGGAAAGAGCGCTATGACTGGCTGATGCCCAATCATGCCCTGGATGAGAGACATACCACCCTCAGCGTGGGCGGACAGTCTTATCCGGAGGGCCTCGTCTTTGACAGCCATGTATTCACACCACTCAGCGCGGTACCCCCAATCCTGATCGACGATACCCACAACAGCAATATGGACCATGATCCGGTACTAAAAGCATTCGAACTCCCCGGTGCGACGGAGACGCCCACGGTTTTACCCCTTGCCGGCGTTCTTAACAGCAGCACCGTGCCGGTGGGCGGCGCTCTCACCTTCGGCGTGGTGGCGCAGCCGCCTGGCGTGCAATTCGACGCTTATGGCGGCATAATGTCTTCGAGTGGCGCGTTGCTCTATTCGTTCAGCCTGAAAAACCCTTATGCATTGCAGAATGGATTGAAGCCCCTCGCGCTCAAAGCATTTATTTCCGAGCCCGCCAGTGCGACGCTCTATAGCAATCCACGGATTCCTGCAGGTGTGGAGGGGACCTACACGTTCATCATAGGCTTTGTTCCAGCCGGCATGAGCCCGTCTCTTTCCACAGTGATCCATGGCTATCTATGGCAGGGAAACGTTACCATTATCAACTGACAAACAGAACCTGACGAATGGGTGCCCCAGGCAACCTCTTCTTTTGCAGTTGATAGCAACATAATATTACTCGAGGCGAATTATCTTGCAATTGCCTCTGCGGGAAAGGGTAATCTACAGCGTCTATATTCCCTTGTGCACTTCGCATCCATGCCATATAATTACTTGTTAAAGTTGTTCTACAGGCGGAATTCCTGAAATAAAGTTGCCGAATATTTCGCTGCCTGAGAAAGGAATATTTTTATGATGAGATATCTATATATGATATTTTGCGCTGCCCTTTTTGCGGCCGGCGCCTCTGCCGAGGGGATTGAACTCAACAAAAGGACGATCCACGCGAGCCTGCCCGATCCTCAAGGAAACATTGCGATCCAGGGAGCTCCCGGCAGCGTTGTCGGCCTGCCGCCGATATACATAATGGCCAGGAACAAGAGAGCGGGAACAGCGGTGAATGCTTCCGCCTTTCCCGACGGAAGTTTCGGCCTCCAGATCCCGGCAAATGGAGGCGATACCGTTAAACTCACCTTTATTTCCGCTAACGGAAAGAAGAAGGATCTGACTGTTAAAGTTGTGGCGAGATTTAAGGAGAGGAAAGGCCGGGATCACAAGCATAAAGGAAGCGATGTGAACGTGGATCTGGGCCAGTTCTCTCAATTTGGCGCGCCGGAGGTTGTGCAGGTGAAACCGAACGCCGAGGGCGGTACGACGGTGCATGTCGGCGATCGTCCAACCGCCATCCCCTCAGTGCTTTCACCGGAGCTTCAAGAGGTTCCGCCGGCAACGGCGGAAATCGGAATTCCGCCCTCGACGCCGGATGCTCAGCAAACATCGACTGAGGACACGCAAGGCGATCAGTGATGAACAACGCATTCTCTGCTGCGGTGATGGCAGGGGCGCTTCTGACGGCGTTTCCCTGCGGCACACTCCCAGTATTTGCCCAATCCGGAAAGACCGACACTCCTGAGGCGAGCATGAATTCCACCTCGATGACGCAACAGGCCGGCCCGCGCACACCTCAGAAGAACGAGTCCGCTGTTTTCCCAAAATCCCGCTCCGCGCAGAAGATTCAAAAATCCCTGCAGGCCGGCGGCTGCGCGAGCGCCTGCCCCAAGTGCCTTAGGACCTGTGTCCTCAACGTCAGTCATTACGGCCCGCACGAGTGTTCGGAAGGCCACACCTGGGATGGGCATGATTCCCAGCGGCCGAGTCCCTGCATCAGTACATGCCCCGTGTGCCTGCGAAGCTGCGTTCTCAACCTCGGCCACTACAGCCCCCATGAATGCTCCGAAGGCCACACCTGGAACTAATCGTAGACGTTGTAGCTAACTCTCTCCGCGGAATAATATTACGAACAAATTCGTACCCTGGGTACAAATTTATTTGTAATAATCTCTCCCAGTGACAGTTACCTACAACGTCTACGATACTACCTTTGCAACACTTTCCAGGAGAGGATGTTATCTACTACGTCTTCATGAGATAAGAGTTACGCTTGTTTTCCGGGAATTTTTCGATTGCGTATCGGAGCATCATTCGCGGCATCTGCTTATGGTAGGTCTTCAGAAAATCCTCCTCGACCCGCAATTCTCTTTTGCCAACTTCACGCAACATCCAGCCTACCGCCTTATGCACCAGATCCTCATCGTCCTGAATAAGTATTTTCGCAATCTTAATCGTATGGCTGAAGATGTTGCCCCGTATGAAATGGAAGGTCGAGATGATGGCAATTCTGCGCTCCCACAAATTCTCCGACCTTGCAAGCGCATAGAGGATCTTCTTATTCTTGGTCTCCAGGTATGGCCCAAGAATGCGGTGCGCGCTTGAATCAACCAGATCCCAGTTATTTATGAAACGGGTGTTATCAAGATATACTGCGACAATGCGCTTCCTGTCGGATTCAGCGGATTTTTTATACCGTTCTACCAGCATCAAAAGGGCACACAGCCGCTCTTCGTGTATCGGGGATCTTAAAAGCTGCACCAACTCCTGGAAATCCAAAGCAGGATGTTCTCGCGCAAATTTTCTCAACTGCGGCATGGCAATACCCAGGAAAATATCTCCTTCCGCGTACTCACCCTGGCCGGTCTTGAAATACCGTTTCAGATATTTTGCTTTCTGAGGATCAGCCGATCTCCTGATCTTTCTTCTGATTTGCTCTAATGTCATGGCAATCATCACAATAAGCACCTAACTATGGGGGGGCGCACAAAAATCTTTATGGTTTTCTTACGTTTTGTGTGGGGTGCTTTATCTATTCCCTCCCCCCTGTGAAGGGGGGAGGTTGGGAGGGGGGATAATTATGGTTACAGGTTTAAGGTGTAAGGTTAAAAATTCATATACATTAAACTTTACACTTTACACTTTTGGCTGTAGTCAACACCCCCACCCTCACCCTTCCCTCGGCAAGCTCGGGACAAACTCCCCTTCGAAGGGGGAGGGGAAAGGGCTATTTACCCACACAAAGTGGAAGAGAACCAACTTTATAAGCCAGCAGGAGAGGTCGGGGCCTTGCTTTTCAACCGAACTCAGGATATTTTTTTGCCGGGTTTCCGGCAACGCCTGATCCAACTCGTCATCCTTCTCATGGCGATAGCCCTCTTTAATGGCCGTACTCTCGAAAGGGCTGCCTCCTCCCCCACCAGAAAAAGGTCCCGAGCCTTGTGAATATCCGACCATCCCACCGGCATAGAGCACAAAGAAACCCCGAAATCTGTCTTTTCGCACTGAAGATTACTGAGCCGCCTGCTCAGGAGATGCTGGGCCTGGATAATTATTTCAAGCGTCGTTTCCGCTCTGTCCCTCGACTCAAGATCCTGCTCCATATCAACAGTGATCACAAAATCCGCCCCCATTTCCCGTGCTGCATCAATTGGCACCCGGCTGGAACAGAAACCGTCCACAAGGCGGCGGCCGTTACATAACACCGGAGGTACCAAGCCCGGGAGGGCGCAACTGGCGAGAACCGCGGCGCGCACCGGCCCCGATCGAAGAATTATCTCCTCACCCGTATCCAGGTCGGTCGCAACCGCCCCGAACGGGATCACGGCCGATTCAATAGGCTTGTCTTCCAGAAAGAAATTTATGGTCTCGGAGAATTCTTCCTGGCTTAATATGGAGGAGCTCGCTGCCGCCTTTACAAGCACATACTCTTTGCGGAAAAACGATGCGAGGCGGCCGAAAACTCCGCCCTGATCCTTTTTCGAATCGCTCTCCATAATCTTAAAACGCGCGCTCTTGAAAATATCGCTCTTGAGGTACTCATTGATTTTTTTCTCCAGCGCATTCGCGTCAGGAGAAAAGGCATACCAGGCCCCGATGAGGGCCCCGACGCTTGTACCGGTAATCAGATTAATTTGAATCTTCTCCCGTTCAAATGTCTTGAGGACACCGACATGCACGGCCCCACGCGCACCGCCGCCACTCAGCGCCAGCCCGACTCTAAAAGGTTTCATATGTATCACCAGACTAGTATAAATGGTTCACCACCGCAATATGCATTCCTGACTGGACTTTCCCCGTTTTTTCTAAAAAGCTTAATAACTCACCGCAGAGTACACAAAGAGTGATCGCAAGGAAATAATTCATACTAGCCTGATCCTCTGCGTGATATATCATTTCTGCATTCTCCGCGTCTCCGCGGTTAGATATATAATAGGATGATTTTCCAAACGCGGAATACTACAGATGCTAAAGTGTGTATCTTACTGATAATTAGCCAGTAATGAATTCAATGCTCACTATTTTAGGGAATGTCCTAATTCCGGACTATTGCAGTCACTCCAGGCTCCGGGAGACTTTCTGTTCGCTCTTCCACGCATGCTCTATCAGGAATGTATCCTCGGCGGCGGAGCAGTTTTTCTATCCCCGTGTGCTGCGCTAAATCCCAAAATTGGGGGAGCACCCGGATAACAGCCCGGATAAAAACAGTTAACAAAAATGATCAATCGTGCTAGTGTCGTGTCCCATAAATAGCTTTATAAATCCGTGTCATTGCGAGGAGCGAAGTGACGAAGCAATCTATTGGAATGCAAGGAGATGAGATTGCTTCGCGTACGCTCGCAATGACAAATATACGCAAGATATTTCTGAGACGGCACACTCGCGTTAGCCGGTTACCGCTCATGACGAAATCTACAAGGGTATTTACACTCAGCGCGATCGCATCCGTTCTTATCGGCATGCCATGCGCCTGCCGGACTCCCTTTGCGCCCGGACCGAAATCGGCATCGGGAGACGCCACAGAAGACATCAAAAGTCCGGACATCTCCATGATTCACAGCGGCGGCCCATCCTTCATACGTAACGACGGACAGCTTGATACGGACATCAAATACTATCTGAAAAGCCCGCACGGGGCAGTGATCTTTACGCCCAAGGAAGTGGTTTTTGAATTGTCCCGTGAGAAAAAAGGCGAGGAAACGGAAATGAGCACCCCTGCGATCTCTTCATCGGAGCTGCCGCTTCCCATGGATGAGCAGGGGAAGCAGCTTGAGTACATGCTATTTCGAATGTGGTTCGAGGCCCCGAACGCCGGCGCAAAAGTGACGGGGGAAAAGAAGCTTCCCGTCACGGCCAACTATTACCTCGGGTCCAACCCCAACGCGTGGCGGTCGGGAATCCCGACGTACGCGGAGATACTGTATGAGAACATCTTCGAGGGGATCGATCTCCTGTACAGCTTCGAGAGAAACAACTTGAAATATGCCTTTGTGGTGAAGCCCGGCGCCGATCCTGCGAAGATTCTCCTCCGGTACGAAGGCATCAACGGATTGCGCGTGAGCACCGGAGGGGACCTCATAATTGCGATCAGTTTTGGCGAACTGGTTTCCGGAGCGCCGCAGATCCGTCAGGAGGGAGGAGTCGAGCCGGTTTTTGGGCGCGCCAAATTCCGCATCGCAGGGAAGAACATAGTTGGGGTGTCAGTCCCGACATACGACACGAGGCGTCCGCTCCTGATCGAAGCTCCGGACGCTTCCGCAGGCGAGCGCCTCGGCCCCCCCAGCCGGGGATGATGCTCACACAACTGGTTCATCGGGGCGTTGAAAGGGATGTTCTGATTGCAGCAGATCCTGCCTAGTGTGCCGTCACAGAAGTTATTTTACTCTATCTGTCATTGCGAGCGAAGCGAAGCAATCCCCATTTCTTTTATTTCAGATTACTTCGTCGCTCCACTCCTCGCAATGACAGAAAGAGGCAAGTTATTTATGAGATGCGACACTAGTCTGATCTATTCATCAACTTTTAATGTTTTAACCGCGGATTCCGCGGATTGGGCGGATTACAAACAAGAATCCGCGTAATCAGCGTAATCCGCGGTTTCATACTTTAATCCATTAAAATTGATCTTTTATGCTTCTAATGAATAATCCAGACTAGGTGCCCGCAACGTCTCTACTCACACCGTCATGTCGCTTTGAGAGAACGGACGGCCACCCCGATTATCAGCAATGACCAGCCGTTGATGAGCAACTCGATTGCCACAAACAGGCCGATGATCGTAAGGCCTGAAACCGGCCAACGCGCAAGGATCATCCCGCCCAGGAGCACTGCGACAACGCCGCTCAGCAGCACCCAGCCCCAATTCCGCTCGCTATGCAGACGAAATGCCAGGATAATACGGAAGATACCGGTGATAAGAATCGCATAGCCCAGCACCAGTGTAAATATCATGGAGCTCACCACCGGCTGGCGGATCATATACCCGCCCGCAATAACATAAAGAATAGCTATGGCCAGGTGTGAGAAAAATCCGCTCCATTTTCTCGCCGCGAACGAGTGGATACCCTCACTTACACCGCCGATCAGTAAAAGGAAACCATACAACATGACGCTGGCGAGTGTCACTGCAACAGTCGCACCCGCGGCGATTAATCCAAGAATGATAAGAATAATTCCCACCGCGAGTAACCACCCCCCATGCCCCTCAAGACCACGATACGCCCGAGCTTCCAACTCCGTCTGCATGATTCCCTCCTTTGGCTCATGCCGCATGGCCCATAGGGGCCAGCGTTGCTCTATCTGAACCGATCGCGGGAGATTGTGATCCCTGTATCCACGCGTCGGATTACGGCAACATCCGGCACTCCATCGATAGAAATCCGAACTACCTTAACAATGCAGTTCGACTTTCACACGTCTCACAACAATCAGGGTGTAAACCCATAGCTGTATCCCCAACTCGTTGGATAGTAACATATCCTCATGCCGGGATGCAGCAGATTTTGGGAAAATTTGTAATGGGTAAGTTATGGGGGCAGACTTATACGACCCGCCCGGTAGGGCTCGATAAATCGAGCCCCTACAGCCTAAAGTTCCCAGGAAGGGATCGGATCCCGAATTTTTCACACCTTCTGACCCATTACGAAAATTTTGGGGTGAGGGAATAACGAATAGGGATGGCTCCATTACCTTCCGGGACATAACAGGTCATAAGACCGCCCACACAGGGAAGATGGGGACGGAGTCTGTTATCTATAGATTTAGCCGGCTAAACTTTTCACGCCTCCTGCTCCTCGCTTTAAACAGTAATGCCCTTTTAAAAAATTGCTCTAATTGTTATATGCTGCGCTGCATAATATTATGAACTTAATAATGAGGCGGATTTGCACCTCCGCAAATTGCATGCTATTCAATATACAACGAGGTGAAACGATGAATCAGATGCTGCATCTTGTGATGTTGCTATATGCAATGGCGTGCAACGCGACAATCGCCCCGCCCGGACAGATGTGGATTGCCGCATCCGTTAATGGAAAGGTTCTCTGCTCCCCTATTACATCGCGTGGTGTGGGTGCGCCTTTCGTTGTCGGCGAGCAGGATGCTGCCGAGTGCCCGCTTGCGATTGGCATCGGATGCGATGGCAACCCTGCTCTCGCGTGGGTCACCGAGCAACGCGACATACTATTCAGTTCTTATGATGGTCAACGATGGGCCACTCCCGAACTTGTGAGTATCTCCGGAGGAAAGCACCGGGGTATACCGTCTCTCGGGATATGCGGAGATGCGGTTGTTGCCTGGGCGGAATCCGAGGAGGGAATGTTCGAAGATATTTTCTATTCCGTAAAAACACACGGGCAGTGGAGCGCGCCCCGCCGCGCCCATGAGGCGAACAACGTCCCCGACATCATGCCGTCAGTGGCCGTCTCGGTCGATGGGGCATTTTCCATAAACTGGAAGAGCTTTGACGGAGACCGCTATATCGAGCGCAGCATGGGTGATCAGACAATCCGCACGCGCAAGAGCGGCGCGCCTGGTCACGTGCTGACAGGGCTGATCAACGCAGGCGTGCCGCCTCACGCCACTCTCGCGTGGGTGGATGAGCACGGCTATTCCCAATCGTCCTGTCTCAAGGGAATTATCGACATAATGGCCCGTACGGATATGGGAAGCGTGGAAAACTCATTATCCGAAACCGACTCGGCAAATGAAATGGCGGTTTCTGAACGTTCAACCGATGCATCCACAACCACGATTATCGCCTTCGGCGACAGTATCACCTATGGGCGAGGGAGCCGTCTCAACGGCCCCCGCACGGGATATCCCGCATTCCTCCAGGGCATTCTCGAATACAACTATCCCGGCCACTCTTTTCAGTTGATCAACAAAGGAGTTCCGGGAGAGGTTACCGCAGATGGACTCGACCGTATTTCGGAGGTGCTCGATAGTTATCCTGCGGATTATATCCTGATCATGGAAGGGACCAACGACATCTTTTCCCAATTCTCCTTTGCGACGATAGAGAAGAACCTGGAATCGATGGCGCTCCGCGCAGAGGCGCATGGGGTGCATCCGCTGCTCGCGACCATAATCCCCACCGTTCCCAATCTCCGTCCCCAGCAATACCGGTCGACAGGAAAATTTTATGATGCGGGATATGTGCAGCGCATTTGCGCGCGCCGGCATATCCCCTGTGCCGATCAATGGAACGCATTCTGCAGCATCCCAAATTTCGGAACCGCGGTGATGGACCGCAGTACGGGGAATCATCCCAATACGGACGGCTACCGCTACGTCATGGCTCCGGTATGGTATCAGGCAGTTGCGCCTCTTCTAGGGATACCATTTGAACCGCAGGCTCCTCTTATCACATTCATGGAAGATGCGCAAAACTTGAGCCGGGGGGGATGGGAAGACTTCAGTTATCAACTCACTCCCAGCAACGATCTGGTGCAAAACAGCGTGGATTGCTATGTCGGGCTTCTCGATCCCGCGAATAGATTCTCCTTTATCAGCTCAAAAATGCAGCTTACAAAGGCTACCACCCCCATGGCCCCGCGGGTACAGCTTAACGAACTCCCGAACTCCGGTCCCCTGCTCGCCCTTCCCATAGGGCCGAGCTATCTCACGGGCGTATACACACTATATCTCGCCACGGTGCCCTGTATGAGAAATCCCTGGCGGGACAGCGAACGGACCAGCTTCGCAGAGATCAGCTTTGAGGTGAAGTGAACAACACAAATCAGTAGCGAGTAGCCAGTAGTTAGTAGTCAGGAAAAGTACATACTATACTGTTACAAAGAAACAATAGACAAACTATATTCGTTCATTTCGTGTAATTCTTGGTTAATTAAAATATTCCCCCATTACCGCGCGACGTAATGGATTAGTCTTGGAGGGGATTACCATTGTAGAGGTCAGGTTTATCGAACCCGGGCGCGATAAATAGCGCCCCTACAACATAACATTATGTTTCCTCCCCTCCCCATAAGTGACCCATTACCCCGCGATGTAAGGGGACACTTATGGGTGGTATCCATTTCGCTTGTCATCCCGGCACTTCGACTGCGCTCAGTGTAAACTCGAGCGGGGATCCATTATGAAACCTGGATTCCTGCTGGAGTTTACCCTCGTGAAAACGGGGGCAGGAATTTTGTTGTGGCGCGCGTATTCGGGCTTCGGTCCCGTCATCAGGGAGAGCACTCATGCCGGAAAAGAGCGCATTTCTTGAGGAGGTTTTCACCAGGGCAAGGAAACAGCCCAAGAAGCTCGTCCTCCCGGAAGGGCACGATGAGCGCATCGTGAACGCCGCTTCCATCCTCGCGCGCAAGGGAATCGCACATCCCATCCTGCTCGGCAAGAAAGAATCCATCCTCGACACGCTCAAATCGATAGGCGTGAGCGCGGAGGGCATCGAGATCATCAACCCGTTCGAGGCTCCCGAAAGGGAGGAGTACGCGAAGTCATTTTTCGAACTCCGCCGCCATAAGGGCGTCACCATGGATCAGGCGCGGGAGATCATGCAGTCGTGGATCTACTACGGGACGATGATGGTCTACAGGGGGGAGGCCGATTGCCTTGTCTCCGGATCCACACACTCCACGCGGGAAACGATCCTGCCTGCGCTCCAGATCATCAAATGCAAGAAGGGCTGCTCCCTCGTCTCAAGCCTTTTCTTCATGGTTCTGGACAAGGATGTCTTCGCATTCGCCGATTGCGGTGTGGTTGAGAATCCCACAAGCGAACAGCTCACGGAGATCGCCATTGAGACGACGGAGACGGCAATCCGCTTCGGGATCCGTCCCATTGTGGCGCTTCTCTCCTACTCGACGAAAGGATCCGCCGAAGGATCCCTCACCAGGAAGGTTGCCCGGGCGGCGGAGCTTGCGAAAGCGGCTGCCGCGAAAAGATTTCCCGATAACAAAGACATCGTCATTGACGGCGAACTTCAGGTCGATGCGGCGATCGTCCCGGCGGTGGCTGCGCGCAAGGCGGCGGGGAGTCCCGTGGGCGGCATGGCCAGGGTGCTCATCTTCCCCGACCTCAACAGCGGGAATATCGCCTACAAACTTGTTCAGCGTCTCGCCAAAGCTGACGCCTACGGTCCCATCCTCCAGGGTCTGGCAAAGCCGGTCAACGACCTTTCACGCGGCTGCACTGCGGAAGACGTAGTCGGCGTCGCCGCGATCACCGTTGTCCAGGCTCAGGGCATATAATCCCGCAGAAAACTTCCCGCATCTAAAATCATCGCTGCATCACTCTCTGGCAACTACTGACCAGGACTAGTGTAGTATTTCATAATCACAGTGCATAATTCATGTCATTGCGAGGAGCGCAGCGACGAAGCAATCTATTAGATCAGAGTGAATTGACAGATTGCTTCGCTTGCGCTCGCAATGACAAATTAATGCTCACTATTTCTAAAACTCTACACTAGCGAAGCTTCGCCTCAAACCGACAAGGAGTCAACCTCGCCTTTCCTGAAAACTAGAAGCATTTGTTGAATTCTTGATTATAAAAATGCCGTGTAACAAAGAGCTAAAGAGTGAGAGAGGGTCTAACTAAATTGCCGGCCAAAAGATTGCAGCATGCATTTTTCCTCTTTTTCTCTTTACCTCTTTGTTAAAAGCCTAATTAACTGGTAATGGGCTAATTCCATGTAGGATACATTATCCTATACTGTAGGGGCGCGATTTATCGAGCCCGGGTTCGATAAATCGAACCCCTACGAATAAGTGTCATCCAAATTGACCTACTACCAAATAGCTTGTCTCATTTGTTAAGTTTTTAGATTATGAAGATGTCTAGCCTGGATTATTCACCAACTATTAATGTCTTAACCGCGGATTACGCTGATTACGCGGATTTGCATTGTGTAATCCGCCTAATCCGCAGAATCCGCGGTTGCATATGTCAGGCTGTTTAAATTACTCTTTTATTCGTCTGATGAATAATCCAGGCTAGGAGCCTGTCCGAGTAATCCTATTTTGCCGTATATTTTGATAAAATTGCGGTGCGGCAAAACAAGGAGATTACTCGATGTCGAAGATATACAGGCCATATGAACCTGATCAGACGTATTTATTGCCCCCCAGTTTGA
>JAPLCW010000213.1 GCA_026392015.1 Candidatus Auribacterota bacterium
TCCAGCCAGTTGGATCCCCAGCAATTGCGCAAAGTCTCGCACGTGGTCTCAGCCACACATATTGACTTCTTCAAGGGAGACTCTGATTGCGCTCGCTCTTTCATGGTCCAGTTTTAAGTCGGGCTGATCCGCCCCTCCCGCTTTGATTCTGCTTGAGTCATGACTACGCTGCGTAAAACTTATCCCGGTCGAAAGCCTCTCCCCGTCTAAGCATGAAGTACGCCGCTCTGCCGAGGCGTGCCGCTAAAATAGAGAGAGCTTTTCCCTTCCCATGCTTCTTCTCCACTTGCTTCAAATACAGCTGTCCCCTGGGATTGCACCGCAAAAACAAAACCGCTGCTTCCGAAAAAGCCCATTTGAGATGCACGTTGCCTATCTTCCTTCCTCCGGTCCCATGCTTCTTGCCCGCTGATTCCTTGGCGCACTTGACCAGCCGGGCATAGGAACAGAAATCCTGGACTCGGGGGAACCGGTTAATGTCGTCGATCTCATACAGGATGACCATAGACAATATCTTTCCGACGCCATCGATGGTCCGAAGAAGGTAATATTTCATGGGATTATGAATCTTCACCGTCCGCTCGATGTGGCGCTCCAGATCCGCAACAATCACATCGAGATGATCGAGAAGTTTCAAGTCCACCTCCACACTCTTTCGGACCGCCGGGATCGGGAAGTGCTTCGCAACGTCTTCCCGATCCCTTTTGACATCGAGACTCAGGCCGATCGGAGGAAGGTTGTACTGACTGTTTGTGTTCTGAATATGCCCCAGAAGCTCCGACCGTTTCCGCACCAAGTAGTTCCTCCGGCGCAGCAGATCACGATCGGCTCGCATTTTCTGGGGATAAGCGTATGCCACGGGAAAGGTTCCACCACGGAGCATTCTCGCGAGCTTCTCCGAATCAACCTTGTCGTTCTTGGCTTTCCCTCCATGGATTGCTTTCATGTAGAGGGCATGTCCGAGTACGAACGGAATGCCTTTCTCCTCGCAAAGGTCGGCAATCCAGTACCAGAGAAACACGCACTCGACGCCAACGACAATGCTTTCCTGATAGGGTTTGATTGCCTCCAGAAAATGCTGTCCGTCAGCAGACAGCTTTTTATGCAGCAAAACATCTCCGGTCTGATCGATAATGCATACATAAAGTGACCTTGCATGCAAATCGATTCCGCAATAGAATCGGTGCTGTGTAGTATAGAATCTCATCGGCCTCCTCCTTTCTCCCGTCTCCCAACGGGGGTTTGGGCCATGATTTACCCTACCACAGAGATGTGGTGAGGAGGAGGCCTTAAATATTATCCAGCCATTCCGGCAATTTCGACCGCCGGCTCGCCGGATCCAAAACCACCCATTTCGACCGCCGGGAAATCTGGCAGGCCAAGCCAGTGTAACCCATTCCGCGAGAACATAGAGCAGAAGATACAAGCAGGATTATCGGCTCAGCGGATATATCAAGATCTGGTGGTGGAAAATGGTTTTACAGGCTCATATGAGTCGGTAAGCGGTGTGTCAGAGGCAAACTGGATAGAAATCCGAAACGTGTGTATCGGATGGAATGCCTGCCCGGGGAGGAAGCCCAGGTTGACTTTGGGCGGGGTGCTCCGATTATAGGCGAAAACGGGCACAGGAGCAGGCCACCTTTTCTACGGGTCACGCTTAGCCACTCGCGCAAATCCTACAGCGAGTGCATTCCCCAACAAACAACGGAAGGATTTATCCGTTGTATGGAGAATGCCTTCAGAAGCTTTGGCGGAGTTCCACGAACACTCTGTATTGATAACCTGAAGGCCGCAGTATCCAAGGCAGACTGGTATGATCCCGACCTGAACCCAAAGATCGAAGAATTTGCCCGGCACTACGGGACAGTAATCCTGCCTACGCGGCCGTACACTCCCCAACATAAAGGCAAAGTCGAGAGTGGGGTCAAATATGTCAAAAACAACGCCCTCAAGGGACGCGAGTTCGTGAGCATTGCGCAGGAAAACGAATATCTACGGCACTGGGAAGAAACGGTTGCAGATCTCAGGATCCACGGGACCACACGGATGCAGGTGAAGAAGCTATTTACGGAACATGAGAAGCCCGCGCTTCTTCCATTGCCCCCAATGTTGTTCCCTTTCTTTGAGGAGGGGCTGCGGAGTGTTCACCGGGATGGCTACGTGGATGTAGCCAGATCCTACTACGAAGTTCCTGAAGAGTATATCGGGAGGAAGGTATGGGTACGATGGGACTCGAGACTGGTG
>JAPLCW010000124.1 GCA_026392015.1 Candidatus Auribacterota bacterium
GTCACGGGATGGCTCAACTTTCGCACCAGTAATTCGCGAGTGTATCTGGATGAGCGCGGCCAATTCTACGGCTATGCATGGGGAGAGAATGTAGGGTGGATGCATTTCGGGCCGGGGAGCAGGGTTCAGTATCTGGCGAAGGCCGATCCCAGTCCATGGAAAGAGATGGGGCGAGAGGATGCGGGCAGATTAGCGGGCGGCCCGAATGATCCTGAAATATGCAGCGGCTCTGTTCCCGTAACAGGCCTGAACAATAATTCTGAGAGATACAACAAGGATGCCTGGACAGTCTACTCGCTCAAGCTGGGAAAAGACGATTTCTGTGCACGTATCCGGTGTTCCGATACTCCGGTTTACATAAACAGTCTCGCCAAATTAGCTCCCATCCGCGCCCCTCCAGTGATTGCGTAATCTCATCGTCATTGCGAGTCCCGCCACGGCGGGACGTGACAATCTCGCCATTATCAACTTCAAGATAAATCAAGAAAGGATTGGTACTGAAATGAAAAAGTTACTCACTATAGCTCTAAGCCTGTTGTCGATGGTATGCCTGTCTTATACGGTTATTGCGGGAAGCCTTGACTCTCCGGGCGCACCATCGGCAGGGAGCGGGATGTACACGCTCCAGAACCTGTACGACTACCTGGCAAGCGGCACTGCGCTCACGGTGCAGAGCGGTTTCCAGGAGCCAAGCGCGGCTCCCGGCTCGACGATGAAGAGCACAAGGCAGATTGGCGATGCGATGAAAGCATTGTACGACCAGTGCAATGTGGCCGCTGATAATGTTGAGTTTGGCAAGACGTTCTTCTGCACGCAGCCAGGAAGCTGGGGCGTCCGGACGGGAACACTAGTTGCACTGCCGAGGCCGACAGCAACACCCACGAGAACAGCAACACCGACGGTGACACCAACTTTTACAGCCACACCGACATCAACACCGGTTCTCGCATCCTGTAAGGCTATTAAAACGGCAATTCCGACTGCGAGCGACGGCGTCTACACCATTGACCCCGATGGCGCTGGTGGGAGCAGTCCTTTTAATGCCTATTGCGACATGACCACTGGCGGCGGCGGCTGGACCCTTGCCGGATTTAGAGGTTCTACCGTACTTAATGTTACCACTTTCGATAACCATGGAACAGTAGTGACTAATTTCGGGGAAACACAGACAACCGGAGATTGGGCACTCGATATATGCAACAACAAAATCAACGCAGGTACCGCCTACACTGAATTGGCAATAACATCTGGTATCCCTGGAAGCCATAGAATAGGAGATTTTACAATTAAAAGGTTCTTATCATTTGAAGGGACGGGGGCTTACCAAATACAGTCCGACTGGGCCAATGCCTCTGAATCCGGAAGTTTTCAGTGGAAATGCGCAGCTGGCGATGAGTACTCCACCCCATACTCCGTGTGGAACAACGATTGGCTGAAGTTTTGGTACCCCCACATAGCCAACGGGTCTTACGTGGTAGGCCTCGATATGCAGGGGCCAGACCCAGGTTGGATATTCCCGGCCAGCACATGCGCCGACACCCCTGTGCTAGTGGATGTCGCCGCTTATATATGGGTGCGCTAAAGCCGAGGTGATTTGCACCGGATCAGCCGATGCCGACAAGGGAGTGCGGTGTTCGTCCCGCTCAGCGGGACTCCCTGCCACCTGCGGAGATAACTCCGGATCTTCGTGTAAGAAGATCCTTGCTCTTTAAGCCGGAGTAAATTCTATTGTCCCGGAAGGGGCAGAATTCCACGAGCTCCATGCGATGGCGCACGATGCCATGCGGCATCGCGTGGTGGCATCGTGCGTAGGGGGATAAGTACTGTTGCCAAACTTTCCTACCTCCGTACTGCCCGCATGATTGCGTGGAGGGAGGTGGATGAGGCCATGTGTGTCAATCTCACCTCAGCCTATCCCACTCTTCCTGGCTCACTGGAAATCCCTTTTCTCACTGGCACTTCCTTTCAAATGCCGGTATAGGGGATATTCCTATTTTGTCCTCTGGGGGATATTATTATTCTGATATAACAAGAGTTGCATACTAAGTTTACACTTTTAGGGCTAAGAGGTATAAACAAAGTATGCAAATCGGGCTTTTGGGGCATCTATCGGAAATTTTCATCTTTGCCGTCCCAGTTCTAGCTCCTTCCCCACGTAGTTATTACAACTATTCTTTACTAATGAAAGCGAAATTGCAGAGTTGGCACGAAATATGCGGGCTATTCGAATAGGAATGGTATCAATGTGCATCGATTTTATCACTCCTGCGGAAAGGATTATGCCTCTAATTATCTTTGCCTTGGCTCTCTTCGCAGCCTCCATTGCCAATGCCTTACCCGCCAATTCTCCTTTTCCTCAACGCTATAATTTCCCATTCTCCTCCGACTTGGGAAAAAACGACGAACTCCAGCAACCAAGCATAGCCATACCGAAGATCGGCAAAATCATAGAAGGCAACAACTTGATCTGGGGGGATAGCATAGGGTGGGTGAATCTCAGGACGACACACGCTGATTTGAAGATCGGCTCAAACATATTGGCAGGATGGATATGGCTTGAAAACTGCGGCTGGGTATGCCTCGGTGACGGGTATCCCTTGAAAGTGGGGCACTACTCCAACCGGGGCTCCTGTGATTGGGGAGTGAACAACGATGGTCAGGGCAAGTTGTCCGGTTTTGCCTGGTCTGAAGTCACGGGATGGGTTCCTGAAATATGCGGCAGCTCTGTTCCCGTAACAGGCCTGAACAATAGTTATCAAAGGTCTACTACTGAAGCGTGGCCGGTTTGTCTGCTAAGGATTGGAAGAGATGATTCATGTGCGCATATACGATGTTGTGATACGCCGGTTCACATAGCTAGTCTTGCCAAACTTTCTCCCATCCGCGCCCCCCCTCATTGCGGGTAATAGCCGTATTGTCATTGCGAGTCCCGCCACGGCGGGACGTGGCAATCTCGCCATTATCAACTTCAAGATAAATCAAGAAAGGATTGGTACCCAAATGAAAAAATTAATCACCGCAGCTCTGAGTTTGATGTCCATGGTTTGCATGTCTGTATTTGCCCTGGCGGGGAGCCTTGACTCTCCGGGCGCTCCCTCAGCGGGAAGCGGGATGTACACGCTCCAGAACCTGTATGACTACATAGTGAGCGGTACGGCTCTTGAGGCGAAGACAAGTTTCCAGGAGCCCAGTGCAGCCCCCGGGTCCACGATGAAGACAACAAAGGAGATCGGTGATGCGCTCAAATCATCGTTTGACCAGTGCAATGCGACGACTGCCGATAGTGTCGAACAGGGAAAGCCATTTTTCTGCACGCAGCCGGGAAGCTGGGGAGTGCAGACGGGAACATTAAGTGCGCTGCCGAGACCGACAGCAACCCCAACCATAACCCCAACCTCAACCCCAACACCAACACCAACACCAACACCAACTTTTCCCTGTGGGACAGCATTCACTGATTCAAGAAATAGTAAAGTATACAACACCGTTCTGATCGGAACCCAATGCTGGATGCAGGAAAACTTGGATTATGACAATGGTTGCATAGGCATAGGGCTGGTGGATGGGTGTTCTGTTGATCGGGGTGGATGTGCTTATTACCCCGGTGGGCCTTATACTAATGAAGGATTGCTCTATCAGTATTCGGCGGCCATCGCTGTTTGCCCGGCCGGCTGGCATCTTGCCAGAGACTCCGAGTTGTGTACGATGGAAGCCCTTCTGGCCGAAGGTTGTCTATGTCCGACGGGTCGGAATGTTTGTGCAGGGGTGGGGAAGCATATGGCAACCTGGACTCTTAACGGTGATAATTCCAGTGGTTTCTCCGCGTTGCAGTCCGGTTATTGGCATTGCGATGGGTCTGGTTTTAGAACAAGAAACGACAACTGTACGTGGTTAAGTGCGGCGACACCTTTGCCGACGCCATTAGCCGCCGCTTTCATTCTAAGACCCAGCGAAGATGGGATAAGTAACCACAGTGACCAGCTCCCTGCCATGGGTTATACCGTTCGCTGCATCCACGATTGATTCGACAATTTGCCGCAATTTGACTATCCGCGGGTGGGCGGGCGCTGCGCGCTTTCCCACCTGCGGCGATAACTCCGGATCTTCTCGGAAGAAGATCCTTGCTCTTTAAGCCGGAGCCCGATGGAACCGTCCGGTTATAGTCTATCTGTTTGCCTGGAGGTATGGAGTTCCACGAGATGCCGCATGGCGTCGTGCCCATTCTTGTCCTGTCTCCCAATAGGCAGGGCGGCGCGCAGTGATGAATGGCAATGCAGCGGATATTTCTATTTTGGCATCTGGGTAAAATTATCATTACGATATGACAAAAGCTGCAAACAAAGTGTACACTCTCAGCGTTTGGCGGTGTAAACGAAGTATGCAAATCGGACCTTTTTGGGATCCATCGACAATTTTCATCTTTGCGACCGTAATTGCAACTTATTCCGCTCGTGTTCATTAAGACTATTTTTCGTTCATTGAAGAAAAGCTGTAAATTTGGCATGGAATATGCGATTACAGGAACTGGAATGGTTGAATGCTAGTTTAGGAGGAAGGAGGAGCAGGCTTTGCAAAAACAGGGGGCGAGAGCATATTTCCAGGTAATATGCTCGGAGCAAGTGAGTTAGAGAATATTTGAAGGAAAACTTTTGACAGTACCGCAAAAAAGGGATGTATACGTGGATGGAACAGGTTATGCTACAAATATATCCTGTTCTTCTGGGAGGCCGGTTTATATAAAAGGGAAACAACCAAACTAAATGAGGGAGGAAAGATGAAAACAACAGTGGTAGCTGCAAGCGTGATGTTTGCGGCGGGTTTGTGCGGCACGGTGGTTGCGGGGAGTCTTGATTCTCCCGGCGCACCATCAGGGGGGAGCGGGATGTATTCACTCTTACAGATCTATGACTACCTGAATTCGGGTATTAAGACAACACCTGTCCCAAGTTTCCAGGAACCGGGCACAGCCCCCGGCCCGACGATGAAGACGACGAAGCAGATTTATGACGACATTGTGGCTAAGATGGACCAGTGCGTCGTGACCGCTGCCCATGTTGAATCGGGCTGGACGTTCTTCTGCACCCAAACAGATTCCTGGGGAGTTAAAACCGGCACACTGGTAGCCGGTTGTCCGGAAGGGGAATCCTGTTACAGGGATGACCACTCAGATTTAACTGTAAGCATTGTTCCGGGCACGTTCACAACAATTGTTGAGAATGCATCGGGCACTGCTGTCGGCCAGATTTCGAGAGTAACCACTTCCTGGACAGCCAGTTCATCAATGACGCTGCTTCAACTCTCTGGTTCCTGCGGCTCTTGCAAGCAATTTCGTACCGGCGATATCAGATGGGAGGTGAGTGGACCAGGAATCAGCGGCCAGCGAACAATTTTATACCAGGAGCGCGTCAATGATGGTGACTGGCCCTCCACAGGAATGGCCACGGATTCAGACATCTACCTGTCTACCGAGGCCGGGGGCTATTATACTTTGCGTGTGTCGTCAGTAGGCGCCTATTCTGGTGATCCCGCCCCCCCTCTCACAGTGCAGTACGTACGCTGGGCGCCAGGAATAATAAATATCAACTAAAAACTCGTGTCGTGAGCCCCCTGATAATACTGCTGGGGTTGCTTCTTTATCCTGGTCATGTCTACTTACCGTGATTTCGTGACTTTGACGCGACCGTAAGTGTGCTGATCAGGCACATACAAGTTTCACATCTATTTGGAAAGGGGATTGGCGCAGCACCCCCTGCTGGCAGCGGAGATAACTCCGGACCTTCTCTGGAAAAGATCCTTGCTCTTTAAGCCGGAGCCCGATGAAACCGTCTGGATAAAGCTTGTTCTGCTGCCATTTGCTTTTGGCTAGGATGATAATATTATCGCGAACAATCGTGGTTCAAATCTTTTATTTTTCTGGCGCTTTGTATTTGCATCCTTCCCACATTGATTGATGACCACATATCATCTTGTTGGTCTTTTATCCTCCACCCATCAAGTTGGGGACAAACCCGGTCTTTTGCTTTTTATTGATATAGGCGAAGGTCAGGGAAAGTGGTGCCATTGGATTTATCTGGACATGCCCCAGGGACAAGAAAAAGCATGCACTCACACAGTGTGTGCTTTGGGGGGCAGGATGCACTACCCTCAAAGGATGATGGCAGTTTTTATGGCGTACTGGTTGCGACGGGCACAGGCGTGGAAAGAGGTGTATCCGCCGGCACAGGTGTCGGAGTGCCGCAAGGTGTCGATGTCGGCGCTGTCGTCGGGGTAGCGGTTGGATTCACAGATGGCTTGAGCTTGTTCGTGGGAAAAGAGGGCAGGTAATAATCCGGGGGCGCCGACATCTCCGGGCTCAGAGCATAAACGGCCGTTTCGCCATAGTAGCGCGCTTCCGAAAGAGCGCCGGCATCCCACATCCGGAGATACACCTGCGCACCCGCGCTGCCGGTGACCGAAATCGCAAATTCGCCGGCCCCGATATCTCCCCACTGAGTCTGATCATCCCCCACGGCCCAATTCCCCAATAGCTGGTCATTCCCTCCCACATAATTCGTATCTTTGGGATCGGGGGGGTCTATCTCTCCGTTGCTGTAGATCACCTGTACCAGATCTCCGACTTTCAGTTTATTCCCTGCATGATCATCAACTTCAGACGGCGGCATGCATCTGCCGTTGATATAGAAAAAAGCCTGTCCCGCCCCTGATCGCGAAGCGGTTGCGAAAAGAAAAATCAGGACTCCCGGGATGAGCAGATGGATTTTCACAGCATTATTCTTTTTTCTCGGGCATTTCGCCTGGCAGATGGAGATTATATTGGTGATTCATATCCAAATTGGCTGCCTGGCTATAAGGATAAACTGTTTGTAACTTCTGGGCTAGAAGAAAAATAGCAGGACTTTTCCCGTTTTTTCTATTATCAGTTTAATTTATCTATTACTCAAATACATTGTCATTCCCGCGCAAGCGGGAATCCACTCTCCGGATGTACGTTATAATTTTTAGCCTGGATGCCTGCTTCCGCAGGCATGACAAAAATCGAGTTCCTGGCCTGATTATGTGTTAACAGTTGCTGAATGTAGTATTCTCTTCTCCATCAGACTATTACATATTCTCGCCTGGGAAAAGTCCTGGGAAAATAGTGCAGGTACATCTTTGAGTCTGGGTTATTCATCTCCTTATTGCAGGGGTTCGATTTATCGAACCCGGTTTTAAAACGGGCTTGATGAAACTTGACCTGTCGAAGACCCTGAGCGAAGTCGAAGGGACCTTGCCGAAGGATCAAGCCCCTACAATTCAATGGGTAATCATGTAGTGAGATCAGTTAGATCCCGAGTTGATGAACAAGTCAGGTTGGAGAATAATGTCGTAATGGACCGCGGGTTTAAGAGCGCACGTAAGAGTACTTTGTCATCCATGCCCCCAGCTCTTACGAAAGCAAATCGCTGCAGGAATCAAGTATGGAAAGGTTCGTTCCTGGATCCCCGCCTGCCTGCGCGGAGCCATTTCGGAATGGGCAGGCTTGCGGGAGGATGAATGCCCTCCTCTACCTACCAGGGCAACTTTTTCGGACATGAACCATATTAATTAATAATCACCGTCTTAGTGACTATAGCGCCTCCTATCCAGTTATTGGGATTCATGGCGGATGCGCCGGTCGGAACAGAAACGGCCTGGAATGTATAACTACCCGGGGACGTCCCCCCGGGGATAGGAAGCGTGAGCATCCCGCGGGGATCGCCGCTCACATCGAAGTTGATGGCCGCGGGCACTATCTTTGATTGAAAACTGCCGCGGGAATCCATAACCATCATCCCTCCGTTTGGCAGACCAACGGCAAAATAGACATCCACACGATGGAGCACACCATGGAATGCCCAGGAAAACAATAATGTTTCACCCGCATGAATCGAGAGAGAGTTCGGCTCGATTGAGAAAGGCGGCGGCACCGGCCTGGGCGTGTCTGTGGGCGTAAGCTCTATTACCAGTGTTGGTGTGACGGATGGAGTATGTATCACGCCGGGAGTCGCAGTCGCGGTGGGCGTTTCTGTGTACAATTTTGTCGGCGTTCTCGTGGGGGATGCCGTTGCTGTGGGCGTTCCCGTCGGAGTATTTGTCGGAGGAGAATCATTTCTATTCCTCGGAGCGGGGGCAATCGCGGAAAAGTCGGCGCTGTTGTTATTCGTATCCACCCCATCGGTCTTCCTCTTCCACGCCTTGCCGCTCGTAAGAGTGGGGAGCGGTGTCCCTTCATACAAAGTAGAACTCGACCAACCGGCAGTGTCAATGACACGGGACCGATCATCAAGAAGCTGTGCAAAGCTGCTGGCCGAATTATCAGCAATGTTGATGTCGGTCTGAACATCGGGAACTACCCCGCCGGTTGGATTAGTATCCGAAATCAGGAAAAATCCTCTCGGAGGAATTATATATGCGGGGTCGGGAGTTTGCAGCGGCGTGGGAAAGGTATAGTCATTCTGATACACGTTAATCGTCCACCCTCTCAGGTCTACAGACGAATCGCTCCTGTTGAACAACTCCACGTATTCACCGGGACTGGTGAACGGACATACCTGGTTGACGACGATGACCTTCGCAGCCGTCGGCGTGGGAGTGGACGTCGGTGTATACGTGGGAGTCAAGGTGGGAGTGTTCGTCACAGTGGGCGTACGGGTAACCGTCGGGGTGCGGGTGGGCGTCGGAGTGCGAGTGGGCGTCGGTGTGGGTGTCGGAGGGGGGATTGTGCTCACGGTGACGTCGTCAAATCTCCATGTCTTGTCAGCATTGCTCGTATATGCTCTTATGATCACTGTGAGCGAACTTCCATTTAGCCCCTCTGCCAACTTCTCAATCCATGTCGCGCCGCAATCGTCCACCTGCCTAAATAATTCGACCTCGCTACCCCCATCTATTTTATAGCAAAGTGAGAGATAGTCGTTGACTGTCATAGTTCCTAATTCCGCAATCTTTACGGAAAGCGTGACATCGCTATATCCTTGAATATCAATGGGCTCTGTTGTCCACGTACACACGCTGCCGAGCCTGTTCCCGGCGAAACAATTGTTCCCTGACGCCGGCTGCACGCTCCACCATCCACTGGAGACCGGAGTCCCGCTCGTCGTCCAGTAGCCAGGCCTGCCCGTATCGCCGATAGTGGAACTGCTGAAATCCTCAGACCAGATGATGCCGGACCAGGTGGGCGTGGGTGTCGGAGTTATTGTCGGCGTGAGAGTCGGCGTGGAGGTGGGAGCGATTTCTGAGGGGGGGGTGCCAAAGGAGTCGGTTCCGGATATAGTCCAGTCATACTTTCTATATGTATTGCTAATGAAGCGCCTCTGCGCGTAACCGCTATTGATATCACCGACAGCAGCGCCTTGACTGCTCGTGGTAAACAGTCCCTCGCCTGCAACAGGATCGCCCCATCGTGATTTCAGAATTAGATTGTTTCCATCCGCAACTTCACCAGCGTCCATGGAACCGTCATAGTTTGACCAGCAGACCGCATCGAGGATGCTCGATTGAGACGGCGACGAAGAATTCTCCAGCGTCACGACGAACTGGTCGTCGCCGGAAGAAAGGTCGAGCGAAGGCTGGTAGACATCCCACAGCCCGTTGGCGCCTTTTCCGCTGTCGTCGTTTTCCGATGCGCCACTTGCCTCGTGGACAATGAGCACCTCACCGGTGGCGATTGTCAGGCTGCCGTTATTCGCGATTGGGAAGACGCTGTCGAAGTCGGTCATATAGACTGTTGACAGGTCATAGGTACCGGTCTGCATGAAGAGCTCTACCCATTTGTGGCTGAGGAGGGGAGCGAGGTGCGCGTCATCCACCGCCACTTCTGTGATCAGCATCTGGAACCCATCGTCCGCGGGGTGATTGGTGAGGCCAGGCTCGGTGAGGTCATTGCCTCCGTCGCGCTCCACTGTGTCCACCGTGTAGGTATAGCCGTTTGTGGAAATGTGGATATGCCGATTGGTGGTCCAGCAGTAGGGCTCGTCCTCCGGCGCCCAGTCATCGAGGGGATTGATACGACATGAGTGATCAACATCTCCGGGCTGGGTGCGGATAATCCTCTGGTCGCAATGCTCCACAACCTCCCCCAAGCGGCTCACGACGTCGCAGGTTGGGAATTGGTGGGCATTCCAACAGTTGATGAGCGCCACCTCAGGGTGCATATTCCCAAGAAACTCGGCAGAGCTATTAAGTTTCGAGCCGTGGTGGTCAACGAGGAGGACATCCACGTTCCGGCCGAGGTCAGTGACAACCACGTCGTCGATTGCCTCCTCCCCAGCAGTCTCCAGATCGCTTCCCAAATACATGTCAAACCCACCGTAGGTGAGGAGAGCGGCTATGGACTTGTTGTTCTCCGAGCCCGGAGCAATAGAAGGCCTCCCCCTGACATAGAGGACGTTCTGAATATTCCCCGATTCATCAGGGGCGCCGACACATAAGAACCGGAGAACTGCACCGGACCCGAGATCTATATCGCTCGAACCGTCCACCGAAACCGTGCGCCGCTTCCCGGAAGGGTTTACCAGGTCGTAGTAACTGGTGGGGATGATATCATCATATCTTACTGACCCACCACGATCGTAGTACGTGCCGAAGTTATTGTGGCTGGAACCCATAAGGGTCCACAGATCATCCAAACCATTGACATGGTCTGCATCGTAATGGCCTGCTATCGCATAGTCTATATGGTCGATCTGGGGTGAAATACTGAGCATCATCAGATCATGAAGAGAAGTGGCTCCGGGGCCGCCCCCCGTCTCATCATACAATACCACCGTCCCGTTCGGCCCTCTGATAAGCGTTGCAGTTGCCATGGCGCCATCTCCCCAGATCTCCCATATCTCGAGATCCTGCTGGGCTGTTGAAGGGGAAGCTGACAATGCCGCCCAAATGGCGATCAAAACGATCGAACTCAGTGTTCCTAATCTTTTCATCTAATCTGCCCTCAAAGTAAAGAAGCCAAACCCCTCTTCCGAAGCACGCAGAACCGCCGGTATGCGTGTGGAACCCCAAGACACTTTATATACAGCAAGATTCATGCCAACTGACGACATTTTAAGTAATTATTTCTAGTTTTATTATTACTTGTTCACTCGCAACTTGTTATGATTCACAAGCAGCCCAGAAGATCAGTCTTATCGGATCTCTCCATTATCAAAAACTGTTCAAATTATGAACAGTACTGTTCCAAAATCGAACAGTTGCCGTCGCCGGACCCCATTGCAGATGGTGCCAATGGCTTTGTCATCGATTGAATCAATCATATGATTGAGCATAGGGATTCTGCCTTTAGAGTAATAGATAGCAATTTCTATGCCAATATACCGTTCTGGGGGAAATTTATTTTGTTATCGTATCCACCTAATGTGCAACCAATTGCAATCTTCAATATCGCCGCAACATTTGCACGATATCTTTAATCTGCCCAAATGGATACTTTGTTTACACCCCCCAAGGGCAGGATTGCACACTTTGTATGCAGATTACTGGTTCCGTTTTTTGACCAGTTTTATTGCATAACACAAAAAGATATTGTTTGAAGCTGAGAATTGGAGAGGCACACTTATCGGGTTTCATCGCCAAAAGTGTGATGCCACTCCGGAGCAAAGAACATGTGTCATCCTGGATGAAAGACCGGAGTTATCTCTTTTCCGGAAATAAGCTTCTCGGGAATAGCTCTCTTTTACAAAGGCGGCTGGAACAACGCGAGTGGCGCATCTCCTCTACGCGGCAGCAGGGTAAAATCTAAAATTGGCGTTGTCTTCCGTTCTGGGTAGCTGGTGTAGTGTCTCAGAATTTCCTTTACTAATTATCCCGTCATTGCGAGCGAAGCGAGGCAATCCTAATTTTTGCAGACCGAAAGATCGCTTCGTCGCTTCGCTCCTTGCAATGACACGACTTTGTAAAGCTAATTACGGGACACGACACTAGACAGCCCTATTCTCTCCCCCTTCGAAGAGGGGAAGGAACAGCCAAAGCATCCCGCACAAAATGGAAGTAAACTGCAATTGCTCGCTGGACTTCACGGACGGCGCAATACGCGCGGGGATATTCAACACCGGTGGCGGGCCGACCGCCCACCTTTCCTTTGCTCTCTTTTTTTGTCATTGATCTATTCTCTTGTAACTAAAATCACTTTCGAGTCAAAGCCGATAAGCGCGATTACCTTAGCGCCATGCGAGAAAAATGTTCTGGAAATATTTATATCACCTCAGTTACGTAGGGGTGCTCAAGAAAACCTCTATGTAAAAAAGAGCCGCATACTTGTAACTTATCCGTTACAAATATTCCCAACCTGATCTATTCACCAACTTTTAATGTTCTAACCGCGGATTACGCTGATTATGCGGATTCGCATTGTGTAATCCGCCCAATCCGCGTAATCCGCGGTTACATACGTTGATCTTCTTAAATTGCTTTTTTATTCGTCTGCTGAATAATCCGGGCTAAAATAGTTCGAAAATATTTTTGACTCTTGGTGGGAAAAGGAGTATCATAATAATCGCAGCCTCTGCTATGTTCGTACAGGGTAATGTTAACGGCCCAACACTTTAACAGGGGGAATCTGCCAGCGAGTAGGATGTGGTTGGCCTTAGGGTTGAACACGGAACACCCGCGGAGATACCCACTTTGTGTTATACGGGCTGTTTCAACAGCCTGACCCTTACGGCATCGCAGCGGGGGCTGCATTTTTCTTGAGCGCCTCATATCTCGCCAGGTGTTTCTCGGCTCCCTTTGCATCCTTGAAGCGCCTCTTCAACAATAAACCAAGGGCGAGCTGCGCATCCGCGTAGTCGGGAGCAATCTCGATCACCCTCTCATACTGCTCCCTCGCCTCTTTGTACGCTCCCCACTCCTCATATAGCCTGCCGAGCGCATAGCCTGCGCGCGGGTACCGGGGATCATATTGTAGCGCCAGCTTGTACTCGCGGAGCGCGGCGCTCCTCATCCTCTTCTTTTCGTAGGCCAGGCCAAGGTTGTAGTGCGCAATACTGTTCCCCTGGTCAAGGCGGAGCGCCTGTGTGTACTCTTCGATTGCCGAATCCATCTTTCCCCGCGCCTGGTAGATTACCCCGAGATTATAGTGCAGTGTTGCATCATCTGGATTTCTCGCCACGAGGGTGCGGTACTTCTCCATCAGGGAGTCATCCTCCCTCACCGCGTCCGCGAGCGCCTTTCTCACCTCTTCCGTTTCTGCGGGGGCAAGCCCCGTATCCAGCGCCTTCCGGTAGTAGTAGGCCGCCTTCCCCCGGTCCTCGAACCCAAGGTCGTACAGCTTCCCGAGCCTCGCATAGGACCGCCCCAGCGCCGGGTCTGTACTGATGGCATTCTCATACTCCGTGACGGCGCGTTCGCAGAGCCCCTCCGCCGCCAGGTCGTCTCCCCAGAGCATGTACGCCTCGGCTATTTCGCGCGCGAGCGGCAGGCGCGAATCCAGTGAGCGGGCCCTGGTGAAATAGTCGACCGCTTCGGCGTATCTTTGAAGTCCCCTGTACGCGCGCCCCATGAGGATGAGTCCCTGGGCGTTCGAAGGCGCCTGCTCCAACGCCTGCTCGATGTATTTTCGGGCACTATCGAAGTCGCCGTTGTCGAGAAAGAATTTCCCGAGCCCTCCGTACGCCTCCGCAAGCTGGGGGGCGAGCGGCAACCGCGAATCGATCCGCTGCGCCTCGATCAGGTTTCTCAGCGCCCCTTGGTAGGCCTGCTTCTTGAGCATGATGACCGCGATCTGAAAATAGGCATCCGCCAAAGAGGGATCGCGATCGAGCGCCATGCGCAGCGCCTTCTCGGCCAATGCCGTATCTCCCGCGTGCATGCAGACGATCCCGGCATTGTAGTACACCACCGCGGCGTCCGGCCTCTTCTCGAGAACCTTGCGGTAATGATAAATGCTCTTCTCCGCATCGAATCCCGCTCCGTACCGTACGCCGTTTGAGTATTCGTAGCAGATGGCGAGATTATAGTTCGCCGCGATGTTATCCCCGCCGAGAATAATGGACTTCTCGAACGCCGAGATCGCTTGCCGCTGTTTCCCCTGCCGCATGAACACAATGCCGCGGTTGAACTGTATCTCGGGGCTGCCGGGATTAATTTCGAGCGCCCTATCAAACTCCGCAACGGCGGCGTCGAGCTTCCCGACGCTCCCGTAGAGGATCCCCAGATTGAGATGCGCCGCGGGATCGGACGGATTCAACTGGACCGATTTTTGGAACTCCGCGATTGATTTTTCGATATCCCCACGGCCGGTGTATGCGACCCCTCGTGTGAACGGATCGGCAAGGGGGATCGGGACTGCCGCGGTGGCGCTCCGCAGTTCTCCGCCCTCGAACGGTCCCACACCGGACTTTCCTTGAGCGGGCGCGAGACGCTCACAATAAATGAGCGCGAAACAAATGTTGAGGCAAAGGAATACTCGTCTCATGGATTTTTTCTGGGATCGATCTTCCGGAGAATGCGCCGCGCGGGAAGGGAGAATCGTGCCCGGCTCGGCGGATACGGTCAGGGCAGATCCTCCAGGGGTTCCACCCTCACCCTGAAGTTGAACTTCGTGCCCCCGATATCGAGGGTAAGGAGGGTGTTCATTCTCGTGAGCAGCAGGCGGTAGGGCACCTGTACGGAGTGTCCCTGGATGTCCAGGCCCACATTCGTATCGCCGAGGATCTCCTCGGCATCCCTCACTGCCTCCACGAGTCTCGCGAACTTCTTAAACTTGGCGCGCAGACTCTCATTGAACACATATTCCCTGCCGCAGCCGGCGCAGCGCAGCAACGGCTGTGCGTCCGCCGCCAGCATGGTGAATGAGAGGACCTGCTTGCATTGATCATTCACGCATCTGAATTCTATGGTGCTCTCCCTCATTACAGTGTTTCTCCTTGATAGGAGCGAAGCATATCACACCTGTCATGCTATCGTAAAGGCAGTTTTCCTTCCGTTTGATCCTTATCTGAGGATATTTTTAAGGATTGGATGGAAATTTGGGATTTGCCCCTCAGGGGTTCTCGTCCCGAGACCCCTTTCGGGGTCGAGGGAGGATTTGGGATTTAATCGCAGCCGCACGCCTCCTTGAGAGCCCTTCCTCGTAGATCTGAACGGTGCCCTCGATCATCCGCTCGAGGCTGAATCTCTCCATGACCGTCTTCCGAGCGGCCTCGCCGAGGCGGCGTCGCTCCCCCTCGTTCTTCAGCAGACTGAGCATCGCGCGTGAAAGTTCGCGCTCATCGCCGGCCGGCGTGAGGAGACCGTTCTCACCATGCTGTATGATTTCGGCGGTTTCGCCCATCCTTCCCGCGATCACCGCCTTCCCGCTCGCCATCGACTCGAGCATCGCGAGGGAGAGCCCCTCGAACCTGCTCGAAAACATGATGAGGTCGCAAACCGCGATGATCTCCTCCACGTCCTCCCTCGCACCGAGGAAATGAACCTTCTGCTCCATGCCGATGCTCCGGCTGAACTCCTCCAGTGCTTCCCGCTGGCTGCCCTCGCCTGCAATCACGAATTCCAGATCCGGTCTCTCCCCCGCAGCGATGCGCGCCGCCCGCAACCAGGTGAAGAGATCCTTCTGCTCCTCCAGCCTCGCCGCCACACCCACGAGGAGGCTTTTGGGTGACACCCCGAGTTGCCGGAGTTTCCCCTCCCTTTCCACCACGGCGGGGAGGCGGGAGCCGTCGATGCCATTGCAGACCACCGATATTTTTTCCGGCGGGATTCCCACCTTCGATATGTAGAAATCCTTCACCGCGCGGGAGACGGCTATCAACCGGTGCGCAAGGCGGGAGGTCCATTTCTCGACGCTGAGCTGGAGAGGGCTCAACCACAGATCCACGGCGTGGAGGGTGCTGACGACGAGAGGAACACGCGCCATAGCCGCGGCGACGCGCCCCCAGCTGTCCGCCGTGAAGAGGTGCGTGTGCGCGATGTCAACCCCCTCTCTACGCAGCGTGCGGGCCAGTCGGTAGAGCACCGTGGCATCATAGCGCGTGAACTTCGGCACATAGACGACTTTCACTCCGGCGTCACGCAAAGGCTTCTCGAGCGCGCCATCCGCGGTGAGTGTGACCACCACCGTTTCAAAACGATCGTGCGGGATGCGCGTCGCGAGGGAGAGAACAATCTTCTCCGCCCCCGCGAGTTTAAGCCCGTAGATGATCTGCGCGATCCTGATTTTTTTCACCTGTTCACCCCCGACTAAAAACCTTCATCACGCGGTCCACGCTTTTCCGTATATCAAACTCGCTCTCTATCCTCTCGCGCCCCCCCCTGGCACAACGCTCCCTGAGATCGTTATCCGTGAGAAGGCGTTCGATCGCGTCCGCGAGCCGCTTCACGTCGCCGGGCGGCACAAGGAGCCCCGTCTTGCCTTCTACCACAAGCTCGGGTATTCCCGAAACGGGGCAGGAGATGACGGGGACCCCTTCTGCCATTGCCTCCATCAGCGAAACGGGGATGCCATCCATCACCCCGCTCTTCCTGTCCCCCGGGCGGGAGGGAAGAACGAAAACGCGCGCGCGTTCCATGAGGGTGAGCACCCGCGCCGGAGTCTGTTCTCCCGCCATCTCCACCATGTCGCGGAGCGACAGGCGATCGATCAGCCGTGTGAGCCCCTCCCTCTCAAACCCCTCCCCCACGATCACGCACCGGACTGTTCTCCCACGGTCCCTCAGGATCCCCACCGCCTCTATCAGTGTGTCGAATCCCTTGATCGCCACGAGGCGCCCCACGGAGAGGATCAGATCTCTCTCCACCGTGTTCGCACCCCATCGCAGGCGCGACAGATCGAGGCCGCAGCGCACCACCTCCACCTCGGCGCCCCGTGCGCCGGGACAACTCTTCAGGATGTAATTCCTGTTAAACTCCGAAATGGCGAACGTCCTCTCCGCGCGCGCGATTTTTTCGCACAGGAGGAGCTGATTCTGGAATATATCGTGCGCGTGAGCCGTCATGCTGAAAGGGATTCCCGTGAGGCGGGAGATGATGTATGCGGCGGTCCCGGGGTAGTTTGCAAAATGCGCGTGCAGGTGCTGAATCCCCCGCCGCTCCAGGATGCGCGCGAAATGAACCGACTTCGGGAAGAGGGTTAATGTTTTAAGGAGCGCAACCGGATTTCGCATCAGCCGTGAAAGAAAAAGGCGGATAAGACCTGCGTATACGAGCGGATGTTTTGCCAGAAAGATAAGATTCGAGAAGAGGAGGGGAAACGAAAAGAGGTAGGGCGAGTAGATCGTGTGGGGAAGCAGCGGGCGCGCATCCTCATCCATAATCTTTTCCGAGAACGCCCTGAGGGAGAGGATGGTGACCTCCACCCCTCTCCGTGTGAGCTCCAGAATCTCCCTGAGGACGAACGTCTCGGAGTAACAGGGAAACATCACCACCACGTAGGCGACGCGCAAAGCTTTGTTCATATATTCCGATTCCCTATCAGGGTGCACTTTTACATCACCTCGCAACGCTATTCTATTGAGGTGTCCCGAAAATAGCTTGTCTTACTCATGTCATTGCGAGGAGCGAAGCGACGAAGCAATCTATTGGATAACAATGAGCTGGGATTACTTCGCTTTCGCTCGCAATGACAAAGACCTATGCGTTATTTCTGAGACGGCACACTATAGAATTATATTCTTTATCTGTGTTCATCGGCAGTTATCTGTGTGAATCTGTGGTGAACGCTTAATTTTTAATGTGTATCATAGATACTACACAGATATACACAGATAATTTCGGCAACGCCTTTTGCTCAATCTCCCCATCGTGCCCATCTGTGTTCATCGGCAGTTATCTGTGTGAATCCGTGATGAACGTTTAATTTTTAATGTGCACCACAGATGAACGCAGATTCACCACAGATGCACACAGATAAATTTAGCTGCGACCTATGCCCGCACTGCGTGATCACTACGATCTTATTTCCATGCGCGTCCCGCTCGTCCCGTAAGGAATAGAACCATCCCGCACAACGCCGCAGCGACGCCCGCGAACAGCTTCCTTGCCGCCGCGCAGGCGATCCCTGCACGCCCGCTCCTCAAAGGGAGGATGGAAAGAGCCGCCGTGATGAGGATCGGAACCAAAGCCCAATGCACGCTCACAAGCGAGCAGATGAAGATGAGGATCAGAAGAATCGGCACCACCATCCGGAGGAGCTTGTGAGATACATACTGCCAGGCGATGAGCGGCTTCAGGGGAGAGAGCAGCTGCGGGAGATAAAAAAGCTGCTGCCAGTTGCCCGCCGCAACACGGACGCGGCTCCTGAAGTTACCCATCGTGGGATCGAGATCATCAACCACCGCGCGTTCCTCCAGCACCACCCTGCGCCCACCGAGAGCCACGAGCGCGGGGATGACAAAATCATCGTTGATGATGTCGGGGCGGGGAGGCACGAGGCAGTCCCGGCGAACGGCGTACATCGCCCCCGTGGCCCCGAGGAGAGTGTACAGGCGCGACTGGGCTCTTTTGAGCGCAAACTCGTAATCCCAGTAGAGAAGCTCTCCGTGCGCTTCCTTCCCGGCTAGCGCGGGCGACCGATAATAACCACACACACACCCGACCCTCTCATCCGCGAAGTTCGCCGTCAGTTCGCGCACCGCATCCGGCGGGAGCATACCACTCGCGTCGGAGAAGAGGAAAATCTCACCCTTTGATTCCGGCAGCGCGTTGAGGAGCGCCCGCAGCTTCCCCTGTCTCTCGCGGAACGCCTTTATCATGACGCCCCGGTCCCCGTAGCTCCTCGCGATCTCCTCCGTCCGGTCGCGTGAGCCGTCAGAGATCACAAGAATCTCCATTCCGTCTCGGGGGTAGTCGAGCGCCAGCGTATTCTCGATCTTCTTCCCGATGATACCCTCTTCGTTGTAGGCGGGGATCAGAAAAGAGACGGAGGGCGCCGCAGTCCCTTTTCTCACCGGATGAGGGAAGAGGCGCGCGAGAAGGATGACGACGAGCGGATAGAGCAGGGAGCAATATGCAATCAACCCCAGAGAAATCCAGAATATCCAGTGTGCGATCATTTTTCTCTATCTCCCGGTCGATTCCCGCTCCTTTGCAATCCCCTCCACCACCTCGCCCATGGGGGCGAAACAAAACTCGCGGAGTAACCGGTTGAGCTTCCGGGCGTTCACCTTTATTCCGCCGTAGTGCCTGATGCGCGACAGCAGGGGGAGATCCGCACGTGGGAGTTCGACATCGAACTCCCACGGATGCGCAAAAATACTCGCAGGCCGGCCGCGGCGATTCATTGCCCTGATCGCCGCGCGTGTCCACGAGTAGGGGAAGAGGCGGAGATACCCGCCTCCTGCTGCGGGGAGTGTGATCCCGGGGAGGCGGATCGTGGCGCCGGGAAACTCCCAGAGCGCGCGTCCCTCTCTTTCGACGGCGATGTACGGAACTCGCGGAGAACCGGGGATGCCGTAGCGGTCGTGCCTGATCGGGTAGATCGAAGAGTCGTATGCAAAGCCCATCTCCCAGAGCAGTTCGAGCGCCCACAGCGTCTCCCGCGTCACGGAAAATGTGGGGGCGCGATACCCCCTCACCTGTCTCCCCGAGAGGTCCTCGAGAACCGCTTTCGCCCTCTTCACGTCCTCCCGGAACTCCGCGCGGCTCTGCATCGTGATCATCGTGTGGGAATATCCATGGCAGCCGATCTCATGCCCCTCCGCCGCGATGCGCCTTACGAGCGACTGCTTTCGCTCCGCAATCCATCCCAGAATGAAAAACGTCGCCCTCACACCGGAAGTCGCAAGCAGAGCAAGAACCCTATCCGCCTGCGCCTCGCTCCTGCTCTCCAACTCCCCCCACTTCTCCCGGGGGAAGAGGGAAGCGAACACCTCGGCGTGAAACCACTCCTCGAGATCGAAACTCAGCGCGTTGGGTATAGATTTCACACTCCGCTCCCTCAGCCCTGTCCGGGGGATGAATGCGCCACCACAAAGTGCAGCTTCCCCACTTTCTTCACGCTCCACCTCCCCCACCCGCTCTCGCGCAGGAGATCCCCGATCCTCTTTCTGCGGTAGAAATACACGGGACAGCCCCGCAGCGCGAGCCGGGCCTTTCTCAGCGGCGCCCGCCAGGTCCAGAGTCGGGGAAAGGTGGCGATGAGTTTCCCTTCCGTCAGCTCCCTCATCTTCCCGAGGGGGGACACCGGGGAGGGGATATAGTCAAAGAGACCGATCGCGAGCGTTACCGAAAACGGACGCTCTAATTTGAGCGACTGGAAATCACCCTCAAGAAATGTGCAGCGATCGATGAGACCATTCTCCCGCGCAATCGTACGGGCGATCGTGAGCATCTCCCCGGAGACATCAACGCCGGTCACCTGCGCCCCTCGCCTCGCGAGCTCGATCGCATAGCGGCCGCTGCCGCACCCAACATCGAGGATCGGCGTTCCGCGCACATTTCTGCACTCGCGCATCGTCTCTTCAAAACGCTCCCGCATATCCTTTCGAAAGATCCGGTCAAGCAGGATCCCCAGCCATCCCTTCTTCCCCGTATAGATCGAGTCGAAGGCCCCGGCTCCTGAATCAAAGTATTTCCACACCTTGTTTTTCATTGTATATCATTCATAAAACCACTGAGACTGCTAACCTGATCTACTCACCAACTTTTAATGTTTTAACCGCGGATTGTGCGGATTGGGCGGATTAAACAATGCGAATCCGCGTAATCCGCGGTTGTATATGTTATGCCGTTAAAATTGCTCTTTTATCCGTCTGCTGAATAATCCAGGATAAAAGGCCTTCCCTAATTCAGTGTTCTCAGCGGTTTCCATCCTGTAGTGAAGATTGTCCCCCCTGGCTCAAAATGCGTACAGCCCGCAGCAGCGGACGCACGCCGGAAAAATCCCGAAGCCCCGCAGACACTTCCGGAAAGCGAGCGCCCTCTCCCCGTTCCAGATCTTCTCGAATGGGAGCTCACCGAGTTTTCCATAGCGGTAGTCAAGACACGGGATAACCTCCCCGTTGGGCATGACGAACGCGGTCAACCATGCGGCGCGGCACGCGAAGCGATTCACGGGGGCGGCGCGCTCGGAATAGTAGCGCTCTATCTCGCGCTCGCTCAAATCAGGGAGGAACTTCACCGCGAGCCTCGTCCGCGATCCCTTTATTTTCGAGATCTCGCGGCTCACGACCCCCGGCTGGATAAGATCGATCTCATCCGTGTTCTGCTCCGTCGCGCGGCACAGATGGCCGACCGACCTGTTGTGCGCATCGACCGCCTCCCTGTCCCAGAACCAGAGGTGCGAGAAGACGAGACTCTCCGCGCCGAACTCCTCCGCCACGCCGGGGATCTCGCTCAGGATGGAAAAGTTGCGGCTGTTGATCGTGCAGTTGATCCTCAGGCGGGGTGTAGCGCTTTCTTTCCTCCTCCTGTACTCCGCGAGCGCCCGCGCCCCCGCCCTCGCTCTCGCGAACGCGCCTTCCATCCCCCTCGTCGCGTCGTGGACCTTTTCCGGGCCGTCGATGGAAAGGACAATGCTATCGAGGCCTGCGTCGGTGAGAGCGGCCGCGTATTTTTCCAGGAGCGTCCCGTTCGTCGTGAGCGTGCAGAGGAGGCCTTTCCGCTTCGCGCAGGAAATCAGTTCGGCGATCTGCGGATGAAGGAGCG
Organism: Candidatus Auribacterota bacterium; assembly: GCA_026392015.1. Lineage (GTDB taxonomy): Bacteria > Auribacterota > Tritonobacteria > UBA1439 > UBA1439 > JAPLCW01. The sequence continues at coordinate 21,598 of JAPLCW010000124.1, forward strand.
GCTCCCCCCCTCCGAGGGAGAGCACCGGCTTGGACCCGTGGAACGAGTCGCAAAGCTGTTCCATGAGCGCGAGGCTGAACTGTTCTCCCGGGGCCTCCTTTCTGGACCGGAGGGAATCGATCTCCTTATCCCCACCGTAGAGATCGCACATGTGGCAGGAGAGGTTGCAGCGGTGCGTCACCTCGATGGTGAGATGCACCGGCGAGAACGCATAGCCGCTCCGCATGAGATAGAAATCGATTGGGAAACGGCTCCTTATTTTCACAGCGCTCATCCGCGCGAAGTAGCGCGGGTTGGTCAGGAGGATACGGCAGTATCTGAAAATTGATTTCATCCCATCCTTTTCCCGATGATGCCTACAGAGGTGCGTACCTTGAGAAAGCCCCCTCCCATTTTAGTAGTTAGGGGCTAGTAGTTAGGGGTTAGGGATGGTGTTTCCCTAGCTCCTAACTACTAATCCCTAAATCCTGGATCGCGTTATCCCAAGAGCACCTTCGCACAATATAGTGTCCATCTTTCCATCCCGAGTTTTTCATCAGGAGATCGAGCGCGAGGTACACACTTTTTTATTCGTCGTCCTCTTCCCGAGTTCCTCGAGGTACACCCGCTCCATCTCCTCAACCATACGCCGCGTGGTGAAGCGATCGAGCACCCTCTCCCTCGCCGCGCGCCCCATGGAGCGCCTCTTTTCGCCATTCGTGAGCAGATCGCGCATGAGCTCTGCGAGCCTCCGCTCATCTCCAGGCGGGAAAAGATACCCTGTCTCTCCCTCCCGCACCAGCTCGCGGTTCCCGCCGCTGTCGGCCGCGATGACGGGGAGCCCCGTCGCCATGGCCTCGAGTATCGCATTCGACATCCCCTCGAGGAGCGAGGGGAATACAAAGATATCCATCATCCTCATCTCCTCCTCGACGTGCGCGCGCGACCCGACGAATTGCACGCGGTCCCCCACGCCGAGTTTCTTCGCAAGGGAGCGCAACCGCTCGTCGGTCTCCCCCTCCCTGCGGTGCAGCTCCTCGCTGGGTCCCCCTCCGACAATCCGGACGCGCGCAGCGGGGCAGGAACCGAGGACGCGCGCAGAGGCCTTCAGCATCACATCCACCTCCTTCATCCGGATGAGGGACCCCGCATATCCTATGGTGAGAGGCCTCCCCTCCTCGCCGGCGGCAGGGGAAGCTGCCGGCGAAAAACGCTCGGCATCAACGCCGTTGTACACAACCCTGACCTTGTCCGGAGAAATCTTTTCCCCGGCGACGATGAAATCCTTCACTGCATCCGCATTCGCGATCTGGAGATGGGAGAGAAAGTTCGATACCCGCCGCACCCTCGCGTACCGCGGCTCCGTCCAATACTTCCCCGTATCCCTCCGCCCGGCGATCACCAGAGGAACTCCCGCCAGGCGCGCTCCCGGAATCGCGAATACCTGAGCGGCGAAGAGATAGGCGTGCACCACGTCGATCTTTTCGCGTCTGAGGAAGGAGAGGTAGCGGGGGTATGTGCGCATCGCCTGCCAGGCGTATATCCGTTTCAGGCCGTACGCAGTCACGGGATATCCTTCCTGTTCGAGCTCCTCGCCGAGCGGTCCTTTCTTCTGAAGACAGAGAAGGTACGGGCGGAATCGCGACGTATCGTGTCCGCGCAGCATGCCGGCGATGTGCCTCTGGGTACCTGCGAACAACATGCTGTCGATGACGTAGAGCACCCTGATCATGGTCTTCGCCACTCCCGAGACAGGGATTAGAACAGATTCCTGTGCTCTTTAATCCATCTGTGGAGCCGGCCGATCCCCTCGCCCGGTGTCACCATCGGCTTCCAGCCGAGTTCTTTCCCGGCCTTCCGGATATCGCTCACGTAGAGCGGCTGGTCGCCGGGCCTCCAGTCTGCAAAGGATGGCTCGCCCTTGAAGCCGTATTCCGTCCGCATCACCCGGATCAACTCGAGGAGCGAGAGTGTATTGGATGGCCCGCCGCCGAGATTATAAACCCGGCCGCGCGCCGTATCGATCTTATCGATGGCTGCGTGGAACGCGCGGATGAGATCGTCCACGTAGAGGATGTCGCGCACCTGTTTCCCGTTGCCATAGATGGTGAGCGGCCGCCCCATCAATCCCGAGATAAGGAAGTGCGCCACCCACCCCTGGTCTTCGTTCCCGAACTGCCGCGGCCCGTAAATGCAGGACATCCTGAAAACGACCGTGGGCAGTCCGTAGATCCTGGAATAGTCTCTGACGTATTGGTCGGCCGCTCCCTTTGAGCAGCCATAGGGCGAGTGAAAATCGAGCGGCCTCTTTTCGGAGACACCCGCGGATTTCTTTGCGAAGCGATACCGCGTCTTCCCCTCCCTCACCGCAAGATCTTCCATCCCCCCGTATACCTTATTGGTGGAGGTGAGAATCAGTATCGGCGAACGCCCGCCGCGCCGCGCAGCCTCGAGCACGTTGAACGCCCCCATCGCGTTGATCCGGAAATCCGTTTCCGGATCGGCCACGGATGTCGTCACCGCCACCTGTGCGGCGAGGTGGCAGATGACCTGGCACGGAGCGACTGCTGCGCGCAGCGATTCAGGATCGCACACATCCCCCCGCACGAATTCCATCCTCTCGCCGCACACGCCCCGCAGCCACTCCAGGTTCTTTTCCGTGCCCCGGCGGGAGAGGTTGTCGTACACAATGACGCGTGCGCCGCGCTTCACCAGGCCGGCAACCAGGTTGCTCCCGATGAATCCCGCCCCGCCGGTGACAAGAAACTTCTCTTTCATTATTTTCCCTTTCCTCATGCCCGTACGTCATGCGTACTGTTCTTTTAAAGTTCAATGTCCATCACAGATAAACACAGATGTAAAACCGATGCACACAGATATATCCGGCGACGTTTCTTGATCGATATCCTCATCATACCCATCTGTGTTCATCGGCAGTTATCTGTGTGAATCTATGGCGAACGTTTAGACTTTAATGTTTATCATAGATAGACACAGATGCAACACAGAAAAATTTAGCAAAAATTCCAGAGCCCCTCGACGATCCCCCCCTGTCCCTCAGCCGCATAGTTCTTTATAAAGCGCCAGTGTCTCACGCGCGCAGTTATCCCACCGATAGCGGTGCGCCTGCGCGAACCCCTTCTCACGCAGGCGGACCCGTTCACTTTCCGACCCCAGGAGTTCTGCAAGGCGGTGCGCCATCTCCTCCGTGTCCTTCGGATCGAAGTAGCGGGCGGCGGGGCCGAGGACCTCCGGCATCGATCCGCCGCGCGATGCCAGAACCGGCGTCCCACACGCCATCGCCTCAAGCGGTGGGATCCCGAACCCCTCATAGAGAGAGGGAAAGATAAAGGCATCGGCGAAACTGTAAAAGAGCCGGAGGTCTTCGGAAGGGATATAGCCGACAAACGTGAAGCTCTCAGAAATGCCCAGTCGCTCCACCGCGCTCAACAATTCTCTCCCCTCATACTCCTTCCCTCCCAGCGTGAGGGAATGCGGCAACCCCGTTCTCTTTTTGAATAAGGAGAAGGCGCTCAACAAGCCGGGGATATTCTTCCTCGGATGCAAAGGGAGCAGGGAAAAAATATACGGACTGTGCATCCCGTACCTCTTGAGGAATGCGGCGCGAAGAGCCATATCCTCGCACGGCGTGAATCCCTCGTTCACCCCCTCATAGATGACACGCAGTTTCCCTTCCTCGACATGGAACAACTCCAGGATATCGTCACGTGTCGTGCAGGATTTTGCGATTACCGCGTCGGCGCGCGCGACCGATTGCCTCACCCGCCTGGCGAAGTCGGGAGAACATGCGGGCGCCAGTTCCGGATATTTCTCGTGCGCAAGGTCGTGCACCGTTACCACCGTCCGGGCCCGCCTCGTTCGCGGAATGAGGAAGCTCGTTCCATGGAAAAGATCGATTCCCCTGCGCCTGATCTGAAAGGGAAGGTATAGGTCGTACCAGAGCCTTAAGAAACGATCCTCGCGGAGGTCTCCGGGGATGATGCTGTGAACCGTCCGGACCATTTCTCCAGGGAACTCCCCCCGTGTTCCGCCGCGGGGATAGAAAACAGCGGGCGGCTGGCCCGGGCAGAGGCCGCTGATCAACTCTATCAGGCGGTATGTATAGCGCCCGATCCCCGTCCGCTGCGATGCGACGAGGATGCGCCCGTCATATGCTATGTGCATCAGTCACGCTCCTCACGGTGGCGCGCCCTCACGATCTTCTCGCTGGCCGCGAGCATCGCGGCAGCGCTCTCCTCCCACCTGAACTTGCTTCGGACGTGCTCCATCGCTGCCTTCCCCATCTTCTCCCGGAGGCGGGAATCCCTCATCAAGAGATCAATCGCCCCGATGATCTCTTCCTCATTCTCCGGATGAACCAGGATGCCGGTCACTCCATCGATGACGGATTCGCCGACGCCACCGGATTTCCCCCCGATCACCGCCTTGCCGCATGCGCCGGCTTCGAGGAAGACCAACCCGCACCCCTCCCAGCTCACCCCGTGCTCTTCGCGGTTGAGCATGATAAAGAGATCGCAGGCATTGTAGTAGTGGGGGATTTCATCCTGTGGAATGAATCCCGCAAACATCACCCGGTCGCCCACCCCGATCGTCCTGGCGAGACGCTCGAGGCGACTGCGGTCGGGGCCGTCCCCTCCCACCAGGTAGACGAGATCCGGATGCAGTCGGACAAGCTGCGGCAGCACCCTGATCACCCTATCCTGCCCCTTAAAGGGGCGAAGGCGGGCGATGGTGAGGAGAATTTTTTTGTCGCCGATCCCAAGGCGTTTTCTCAACATCTTCCCCGAGTCGGACGGCGCGAACACCTCCAGGTCCACACCCGGCAGTATGAGGGCTATCTTTTCTTCCGGAATCCCCACCCCGACAGCCTCGTCCCTTGCGAAACTCGATGCGGCGGCAATTCCGTCCGCGCGCATGCAGATGAATTTCCGGACTCGATACCTCAGCCTCGATGCCGGCCCAAGAGGATTATCGTGGATCCAGATGATGAACGGAATGGAAAACATTCTGCTGACGAGATACCCCGCCAGACCGCTCGCGAGCACCTCGCCGCAGTGGATGACGTCAGGGCGCTCCCGGCGCGCCGCCCTCCATGCACCCCACAGCAGCGGAAGAACCATACCTGCATCCCTCATCCTGAACGCCTCGAACAGACTGAGGAGCGGCGTCCGGACGCGAATAATGCGGTACGGATTCTGCGCATCGAACCGCTCGTCACCCGGCATGCGCCGCGTTACCACGCGGACCTGGTCGCCCTTTATTCTTGAGCATAGAGAATGGTACACAACCCTGGAGCCGCCCCTCCTGGGCAAATAATCGTCCGTAAGCCAGAGGAGCTTCACCGGTCCTCTCCCTCCCGCAGCCCCTGTTCACCGCTGCTTCGACTGGTTCTGCCCGATATCGCGGGTCCCCGTTTTTGGAAACGACGCGCAGCGAGCCTGCTCACCCATCGCGGAGGATCCATTCTTTTCGGGGGCGGTCCGAAGCGGTTCAGAATCGCCGCCCATCCCCCCGCGAGCGCCCCCTCCGCGGCCGGGACCTGGCCCTTTTCTCTCAAGCCGAAGTAAACCCAGTAGCACTCCTTCACGTACGCGTAGTAGAGCATCGGCCAGAGGAAGAACGGCGTCTGCTTCCTGGAGCAGAGGAGCCAGTTTCTGGTCCAAAGGTAGTGGAGGGAGCGCGAGTAGGGGCCGCCAAGCGATTTCGATACCTTATGCCATAACTTCGCCGTGGGCACAAAGTAACAGTCCCATCCCCGGCTCTGGGCGCGATGACAGAGGTCGAACTCGTCATTGTATATGAAGTAGCGCGCATCAAAGGCACCGGCCTCCTCGAATACCTCCCGCCTGATATACATGGCACACCCGTTCACCGCGTCGATCTTCCCCACGCCGTCGTACTGACCGCGATCTACCTCCCCCTTCCCTTCCTGTGTATACATCAAAAGCCATCCGGTCACTGAATATTTCTTCTTGCTCCCCGCCCACCAGAGCGGCTTCGGATCGTCATAATAGTAGATCTTCGGTCCGAGGATCCCCGCCCGGGGCAGGTTTTGGGCGGCGGCGGTGAGATGGCGCAGGATCCCGGGGCACACCACGGTGTCGTTGTTGAGAATGAATACCGCATCAGCGCCGTCCCTGAGGGCCGCTTCAATTCCGATGTTGTTCCCGCCATCGTATCCCGCGTTCACGAGGTTCCGTATGAGGCGCACATTGGGGAACTGTTTTTGAATTTTTTCGGCGGATCCATCCGTGGATGCGTTGTCCACAACGATCACCCGGTGGTTGCCGTAGTCAATCCCCTGGATCGAGCGCAAACAGGCGGTCGTCTCCTCGCCACCGTTGTAGTTGAGGATAACAAAAATGACCTTCGGTTCCATATGCTGTGCCCGTTCGCCCTGTGGATTGACTATACTATCACGTTTTGATTTCCGGGGACACTTCACTTAATTGCACCTTCTATATACATGCAGCATTGGGGACGCCATTGACCTGAAAGACTCTTTTGCCATTGAGTATGCAGAACAGCATAGCAACTATTTGTTTAGCTTGTGAGAGAGCTAATCTTTGTTTGCACTTCTTGCCATATCGAAATGATAATTTCTGAGAAATATTGCACATATACCCTAAATGCATAGGGAAAATGGCAGAGCCCGTTCCATTAATTTGAGGTGTCAGTTTGACACCTCAAATTTTTTACCCTTTCCTTTCTGGCAACGTGATAACGTGCAGACGGAGCCATCTTTCCATGTCTCACTTATAGTAGACGAAATGAGCGCGGATTTTATTCCCATGAAAGTGAAAATCTTTTTCCGGTGGAGTGCGGTGGAGAAATAAATCCAAATGCTGATACTATTTCCATGAGTCAAGGAGGATGGGGTTGGAAATTCCGGGGATATATAATTCAGTTACAGTATAGAAGGATAACCGTTAATTCAAGTAACGTGCCCTTGGAGCTATTCAAAAGAAAAATACAAATATATTAATTGCACCTAGGGTCTGGTCAAATAGATAGGGAGAACCGTCCTCTATTTCACGTCGGTTTTATGCCAGAGCGTCCCGTCTTTTCCTATTTTAGAAAATCCTTGGTTCTATCATCAATATTTTCTGCCCGCACTTTATCGAGCGGACTCGCGATAACTTCGCCGCCATCAAAGTTCAATTTACTCAAATCAACCATCCGCATTTGGCGGTTCCACTCTGTCCACCAATAGTAGCGTTTGTTCTTGATGTCGCCGATTGTACTCCACTGTGTGTAACCGAGGGAATATTTATCAGGAGTTCCTGTGCGCTCAAACCCTTTGGGATAATCGAAGTTATTAAGAATCCGGGATGCCTGATTTATTGCCGCGTCAACACCCTCAAGTGGAAGCGATGTCTGCACGTATTCAAATGCACGAATGAAACGGGAGGGTGAGGAGTAATCGCCGGGCAGGCCCGCCATACCGGCTCCCGAACCAAAGGGCGTAAAATTAATGCCATTGGTCTCTTTGTCGCCGGGACCCTGCGCATACGGTGTGAGCTGAGTATAATTCCGTAAATTCACGATATGCCAATCATAGGTTGGGGAATTGGTCATGACCCCAATCTCATTATCATAAATATTCAGCTTGCCCTTAACATACTCGATCACGATTGAATTTCCCGCGCTGTCTGTAACCACGTAGTGCAGTGGCATCGGCACACTGAGATCTTCTTTAGATATGACCACAACCCGAAGTTTTGGCAATACGGTCTTGATCTCCTCGACCGCCTTGAACTGGCCAAGTACATAACCTATCAAGTCCATGTTATTCACGGTGGAGGATTCCTCGCCAGCTTTGAAAGACTGAAATTCAGCGAACCCAGGCAAGTACAAAGCGCCTATGGTCAGTCCGGTTTCATTCATGCCATCTAAATAGAATGGTAAATTGAGAGCGTTTATGGCGACGTATCCGTATTTGTTCTTCCACGTCATTCCCGGTTTGCCGCCGCCCAACTTGGAGGTGGATGCGAGATTGCCCGGGACCACCACAAGATTAGATCTGGCGTCGAACGCACCCCATTCGCATGTGCGCCCGTAAATAGGGCTGCCATCTTTGGTCTTGATGATAAAACTTGTGCAGGCCCCGGCAGGGGGTGTTACTACTAATGCCAAAACTGCGATACTCAACAGTGTTACAAATGTTTCCTTCATATTAAGACTCCTCCTTTTCTTAAGAGAGCTGAGCGCAATAGAGCCTCGTGGGGGTGACGCATATCCTAATGAGCTATGGCGGCCTACGGCCTGAATACATTGTATTCCATTCTGCAGCGTTCTATAAGCACTTTTGCCTCGACAGACGGCCTGAGTGAATTGCGCGTCAACCCCATAACCTTAAGGTGCCAATTTGGCACATTAAAGTCTTGTAGTCTTTTCTTTCTGGCGACGTGATGACGTGCAGACGGAGTCGTCTTTTCGGGTCTCACTATGGTAGACGAGGTGAATGGCGATTTTATTCCCGTCAAAATGAAATATTTTTGGAGGGGGGGGGATTTCGGACGGCCGAAATTGATATATCAATACCATTCACGCGAATCAAGGAGGATGGGTTGGCCATTCTCATTGTAATTGCTGGAGCGAATGGGTGTTCGGGCAATAATTTCCCCGAGTTTCCCCACGAGCTTCATAGTTCAGGTAAAATCCTGGGACCATCATGGCTCCGCACGAAATCCGATGCGCCGATTGGATTTTTCGGGAGGGGCCATGAGCTCCCGAATCGCGTCGAACACTACTTTGAATTGAACGTCGTATTTCCTTTCCATTTCTTCGATTTTCCGCGCCAGTTCCACATGTGTCGATAAGATCATCCTCAGTTTCACAAATGCCCGCATTATCTCGATATTAACCCGGACTGCCCTCTTGTTCTTGAGAACGCTGGAGAGCATGGCCACGCCCTGCTCGGTAAAGGCCATTGGTGGATATCGCAGTCCCATACGATCGACATTGGAGGTCACAAATTGTGACCTCCAATTCATAAACTCCTGCTTATCCAAAACAAACATGAAATCCTCAGGGAAGCGGTCAACGTTTCGCCTCACTGCCTGTTTGAGGGCTTTGACCGAAACTCCATACATATTCGCCAGATCTCTATCGAGAATTACCTTTTGCCCTCTGATAAGCAAGATTCTTTGCTCAATTCGTTCCCGTGGAACCAGATTTTGCATATATCGCATCCTCTCTTGACAAGAGGCCTGATGAATTGCGCGTCAATGCCATAATCTTAAGGTGCCAATTTGACACCTTAAAGTCTTGTACTCTTCTTTTCTGGCGACGTGATAATGTGCAGACGGAGTTGCCTTTTCGTGCCTCACTACAGTAGACGAGGTGAATGGTGATTTTATTCCATCAAAATGAAATATTTTTGGAGGCGGGTGGATTTCGGACGGCCGAAATTGATATATCAATACCATTCACGCGAGTCAAGAAGGATGGGTTTGGCATTCTAATTCCAAATGCTGACGGGAATGGGCGGGCTGGTAATAATTCCCAGACTCTCCCACGAACTTCATGGGCGCTGCGAATGAGATCCCCATATAATCACGGTTCCGTATGAAATCCGATCCGACGTTTGGATTTTTCGGTAGCGGCCATGATCTCCCTAATAGCCTCGAAGAGTGTGCAAATCTCGCCATCATGCTTTTCAATCTTTCTTTCTAGTTCATTCAGTGTGCGTGCAAGCTCCTTATGTGTTGAAAAAAGATTTTTCATATAAATAAACGCCCTCACCACAAATATGCTCATTCCTATCGCATGGGGTGAATTTAGAACATTCGCAGCCATGATCGCGCCGTGTTCGGTAAAAGCATACGGGAGAGTTCTTCTTCCTCCATGACCTGGTCTTGACATCGCATTTTGCGATATCAAGATCGAAACCTCCTCTCTCGTAAGCTGAAACATAAAATCTCCAGGGAAACGTTCGCGATTCCTCTTCACTGCCTCATTGAATCGAAATGTCGGCACATCGTAAAGCCGTGCCAAATCGGCATCAAGAATTACTTTTCCCCCTCGTATGAGCAGAATCTTTTGCTCAATCCGTTCTCGTGGAATTAATTCTTTCAAACTCCCCTCCTTTCCTGGGGACTGGCTCGCGAGAAGGCAAAGCCGCCTTTTCGGGTCTCACTATAGTAGACGAGGTGAATGGCGATTTTATTCCATCAAAATGAAATATTTTTGGGGGCGGATGGATTTCAGACGGCCGAAATTGATACATCAATACCATTCGCGCGAGTCAAGGAGGATGGGTTGGGTATTCTAATTATGACAAATTGCTAAATTTAATTAATGGATACTGGAGGAAGTGGGCGGTAATGCGGCATTGAATTGAGGATTTTCGTCCTTTGGGCCGGGAGTCCTCTTTTTGTTTTCAACGCCGACAAGCCTCCGGCTTATCGACAAAACTTCAAACGCGCGCGCAACTGTTTTTTTAGCTTTTTTAATTTTGGGATTTGGGATTTAAGTTAGCTTTAGCTAACTTAGGGGATAATAGATATTTGCCTGGAGAGATTTTCGGTAATGGGACAGTTACGGGGTGTATATTGCTAAGTATGTCATTCCTGCCCCCGTTTTCACGAGGGTAAACTCCAGCAGGAATCCAGATTCCGTACTGGATCCCCACTAGAGTTTACACTGAGCGCAGTCGAAGTGCGGGGATGACAATTGAACTTAATGCACACCAAGACTTACCCATTAAGATTTTTGGTTCTCTTCCACTTTGTGTGGATAAATAGCCCTTTCCCCTCCCCCTTCGAAGGGGAGCCTGTGCTGAGCCTGCCGAAGCAAGGGTGAGGGTGGGGGTGTATTTATTATAGTAAGTATATTGTAGCTATCTGGACATGTGGCATTGGTGTGCGGGAGTAAACGCATCACCCCCCTCCTAACCTCCCCCCTTCACAGAGGGGAGGGAATAGATAAAGAAACCCACACAAAACGTAAGAGAACCAGATTTTTTCGAATGTTCTATTGACTGGATTCTAATTTTATCAAGCGAGATTGGCATGCAATTAATTGAACCCCGCAATAACCTTATTCTTTTACTCTTATATAGACTGAAGAAGGTCCACCTTTATCAGGGTTTTTTAGCTCAAATATTTTCGAATGCGCTTTTATCAGCTGAGACAAGCGCCCATAGCCATATGTTCTAGGATCGAATCCTGGATCCAGACGATGCAAGTTGAAACCCATAGTTGCCAGATTGGCCCAACCATCTTCTTGGGCCGCCATTTCAAAAGCTTGCTTCAGTAAGGGAACAGGAACCATCTTTTTTGACATATCCTCTTTCAGATCCGGCTTTCTAGCGGCTGGCCTTTCTTTCACTATCTCCTTTTTAGGCATTAAATTTTCTGTATAGATAAAAATATTACACGCATTAACAAAAGCCTTTGGCGTTTTCTGCTCCCCGATTCCCATCACAAAAGTACCCTTCTCCCGGATTCTAGTTGCCAATCGAGTGTAGTCACTATCACTTGATACCAGGCAAAAACCATCTACTAAATGGTCATGGAGAATGTCCATAGCGTCAATAATCATTGCACTATCAGTCGCATTTTTCCCTATTGTGTATCTAAATTGTTGCATTGGCTGAACGGCATAATTATTCAACACTGCTTTCCAACCTCTCATATCGGCTTGCGTCCAATCTCCATAAATACGCCTGATTGTCACTGATCCGTATCTGCCTGCCTCTACCAGTATCTTTTCAATCAAGACAGGCCGCGCATTGTCCCCATCTATTAACAGCGCAATCTTTCTATCACTATTTTCCATGCGGTTTTCCATCATAGTTGCTCCCTTATTAGTTGTGTTTGCTGAAGAGCTGCACTAAGTATTAAATGCTTGCCCTGTTATCTGGCCCTTCCCTAGTGTCGTGTCCCGTAAATAGCTTTATAAAGTTGTGTCATTGCGAGGAGCGGAGCGACGAAGCAATCTATTGGATTACAATGAGTTGAGAGTGCTTCGCTTACGCTCGCAATAACAAACATACACGAGATATTTCTGAGACAAGACACTATGAGTAGCTTCAAGATGCGCAATAGACCTAAGCACACGAAGTAGCTCATCAATGACTATTGACTAAGAATTCTTTTTACATAACATCCCCCTACGCACATGCAATTCTAGCGCATGGGAAATCAGGTAGCAAGGCAGGAATCCGTCGGCAAATCTCCAGATGCGTGCGCGCAACTACTTTTTCGGCTTTTTTAAACTGCTTTGGAAAAATAAGGAAATAATCACTGCCCAACCTCGACTATTGCTTGATAAACATCTTCCTGATTCCGCTCTGTCAATAGATGAGGTCTGACCCTGACCTGATGCTTTGACTTGGGTGGTACTGCATATGTCATTCCTGCACTTCGACTGCGCTCAGTGTAAACTCGAGCAGGAATCCAGGTTTCATAATCGGGTCGGGGCTGCGGGATTTCGCCCGCAGTCCCTCCCACACCACCGGACATGCCGTTTTCGGCATCCGGCGGTTGAACCCAGCGACATTACGCCGTCGCAAGCGTCGATGGAAGCACCAAGCCGTACC
>JAPLCW010000099.1 GCA_026392015.1 Candidatus Auribacterota bacterium
TCTTATACTTCTCCTCCGGACTAAACTTCCTCTTTTCCATCTCTCCGCCTCCTTTCTATGCTAAAATCTTACCATCCATGGAGGCGAGATTCATACAAATCCAAGAACCCGAAAAAGTCCAATTTAGTCTAAACCATTACAAACTATCTCATATACCGGCGTTTAAAAGAGGCTTTAATGAGCGAGGGCATACTCTTGTCCCGCGCCTCGATGTCGAGGAAAAGGCCCCGGGAGAAGCTGCCTGGACCTAAGAAGCGCTGCACAATCAGACTTGCCGGTGGGGGGCACAGCACCATCATGCTCTCAACTGACCTGCCCCCCAAAAATAGTGCCAGCTGCAATTAGATTGCAGGTCACTTCCGCCATCGAGTAGATTGGCTAGGTCATTGGTTCTAAATAATATTTGGATTTGGAGTCGATTCAGAATTACCCCTCCCCCACTTATCTTACCAATTGCAATCTTGCTCTCCCACAGCTACTTATGCCGTTCCGTGGGTCATGTCAGTCTAGGTCATGGGTTCTAAGGAGTGGCCCGCTACGAAGTCGATACGTACTATGCACCAGTCCTTATGGCGCGCTGGCTTTATGCGGAAGCTAGGCAGGGCTCCAGCGACATGCAGCGGGTGGGGGTGACGGTTTGAGGCGCCGCCCCCCGACCCCTAAATTACGAAAAATAGCGTCACAAGCGTTATTGCGTCATCAATGCCACGCCTTGACCCATCGCACCTGCTGCCCGCACAAAGAAAGGAGCCGGCGGATAGCCCGGTCAGGGCGTGGCCCGCTTCTCTAGTTCCTTATCAAGAAAAAGGATGAAATTGAAGTTACTCCGGCTTAAAAAGCGAGGATCTTCGCCAGAGAAGATCCGGAGCTATCTCCGCGGGTGGGAAAGCGCATAGCGCCCGCCCACCCGCGGATGATCAAATAGTCAAATAATGACGCCAAGCACGGGTCAGTGGCCTGTCAACGTGCCCAAACTGCGCCCGACGATCCCCAGTCCTCCCCGTCAACATGGTCGCATCCTCCCCTCGATGGGGTACTATAGATCAAATAGGGAGAGCAATTGTTGTAGGAGCACAGAGTGAACTCGCTGCCGGCAGAATTGCACCACTGCCCGCCGAGGGTTGCCGCCGATCGGTATATCGTGTTGTCATGATTTACCCCGCTTGCATCGAACGGATGCTGGGTTGCGTCAAAGTAACGCTTAGTGCTCAGGCTGACCCCGCAGTTGAAGCGGTAATATTCTGCAGCTAATGTATTTATCACTACATCTGACAGTTTTGCGGAGGTGCTCTGACTTGGGTCGGATAGTGTTCCTGTCGCTGCGGCCGTCTTATGGCCTGCGTCGTCTTTTATTCTTACCACTAACGTCCAGCCGCCGCCGTCGGAGGCCATGTCGCAGTAGGCCGAGAAGGGAGCAGCCCCGCCCGCGCCATCGGGGTCAATAGTGTAGACGCCGTCGCCTGCTGCAGGAGTTGCCGTAAGAATGGCTTTACAGGATGCGTAAACGCCGTATGGTGTTATTGTCGGTGTTGATGTCTGGGTTGGGGTTGGTGTTGGCTGCATTAACCCGGTCCCCGTCTGCACTCCCCAGCTTCCCGGCTGCGTGCAGAAAAATGACATCCCCGATCTCACATCTGATGCAGTCGTGCTTGCGCACTGGGCAAATGGCGTTGCGACGGCATCGCCGATCTGCTTCGTGGTCTTCATCGTCGAGCCGGGGCCCGAGGTGGGCTCCTGGAAACTGGTCTGCACAGTAAGCGCCGTGCCGCTCGTCAGGTAATCATACAGAGTCTGGAGCGTGTACATCCCGCTTCCCGCCGAGGGAGCTCCCGGAGAGTCAAGACTCCCCGCAACTGCCAAACCGCTCAAACCAACCATCAACATCAGACTCAGAGCTGCGGTGATTAATTTTTTCATTTTAGTACCAATCCTTTCTTGATTGATCTTGAAATTGCTAAAGGTGAGATTGCTACGCCTCACTTCGTGGAGATCGCAATGACATTACGGCTACTACCCGCAACGAGGAGGGGCGCGGATGGGAGAAAGTTTGGTGAGACTAGCTATATGAACCGGAGTATCACAACACCGGATACGTGCACAGAAATCATCTTTTCCCAGCTTGAGAGAACAGACTGAATCCGCATCCTCGTCATATCTCTCATGATTGCTCTTGAGGCCTGTTACAGGGACAGAGCTGGTGCTCATCTCAGAATCATCCGGGCCGCCGGCTAACCTGCTCCTCGATTCATCCCCTAACTCTCTCCAGGGACCGGGATCTGTTTTCGCAAGATACCTCACGCTCCTACCGGGCCCGAAATGCATCCACCCTACGTTCTCCCCCCACGCATACCCGTAAAATTGGCCGCTCTCATCCAGATGTACCCGCGAATGACCGGTGCGGAAGCTAATCCAGCCTGTCACTTCAGACCAGGCATAACCAGATAAATTACCACAGCCATCATTGTTGATTCCCCATTCATGAGTGCCCCGGTTGGAGTAGCGCTTCCCATCCAGGGGATGCCCATTGCCGAGGCATACCCAGCCGCAATTCTCAAGCCAGATCCAGCCCGCCAATATGTTTGAGCCAATCTTTGAGTTGCCATGTGTCGTCTTGAGATTGACCCATCCTATGCTCTCCCCCCAGATCAAGTTGTTGCCTTCTATGATTCTGCCGATCTTCAGTATGGCTATGCTTGGTTGCTGGAGTTCGTCGTTCTTTACCAAGTCGGAGGAGAATGCAAAATTATAGCGTTGAGGAAAGGGAGAATTGGTGGGTACGGCATCGGCAATGGAGGCTGCGAAGAGCGCCAAGGCAAGGATAATGAGAGTCATAATTCCTTCCGCAGGAGTGATACAATCGATGCACATTCACAAGACCACAAGTAGCTACTCTGCATTTTCCGTGCCAACTTTACAATTTCTCCTTCATTAGTGAAAAATAGCTGTAATGAGTACCAGGCCAACCAGTTGGAACGCTGATTGCAAAGGTTGAAATTCTCGAGGGATACTAAGAATGTCGGATTTGCATACTTTGTTTACACCCCCGAGAGCTAAAAGTGTAAACTTTGTTTGCAACTCTTGTCATGCAATAATTGTAATGTTCCTCAGGTGACAAGATAAGAAGATCCCCTGCGTTGCCATTCATCACTGCTCGCCCTACCTATCGTCATGCAGGACAAGGAACGGGCACACGATGCCATGCGGCATCTCGTGTAGCTCAGCCCATGCTGGCCAACAGTTAACCTCTATCCGCCCAAATCCATCGGGATTTCATCCGAGTCAACTCGTCGGATAAGATTGAAGTTACTCCGGATTAAAGAGCAAGGATCTTCGCCAGAGAAGATCCGGAGCTATCTCCGCAGGTGGGAAAGCGCGCAGCGCCCGCCCACCTGCGGATAGTAAAATCGCCAACTTGATGCCATGGTCAGGGGCCTAGAATCCCCCTAAATCATCGGGCGAAAACGACACCCGATCTACCCCATTGCTGATCATCGCATCCAGTCTGGCTTCCGTTATACGAATAGATGTACTCCTCCTCACAACCGGGGTAACTGCTTAGGCCTATCACTCCCTCCGATATCGGCGACGCTACACAATACGCCCCTTCATACGTGGCCGAGCTCTTTGAGATCACGGCCGACGCGGGTGCGCCGGCGACGGCACTGAAGGTTTTCTGCTTGCTGTCAAAGTAGCGGTAGTCAATGTTGCCACACGTAACCCGGTAGAGTTCTGTCCCCAAGATATTTATAGTTGCATCTGACAACTTAGCGCTCGTGGCCTGATCAGGTGCGGTCAACGTGCCGTATGATGCCGACCCAACGTGGTTTCGGTCAT
The DNA here is from genome assembly GCA_026392015.1 of Candidatus Auribacterota bacterium. Classification (GTDB taxonomy): domain Bacteria; phylum Auribacterota; class Tritonobacteria; order UBA1439; family UBA1439; genus JAPLCW01. The sequence goes on from JAPLCW010000099.1 coordinate 3,835, forward strand.
TGACGATTCTTACTACTAACGTCCATCCTCCCCCGTCGATGGTATTGTCGCAGTATGCCGAGAAGGGAGCAGCCCCGCCCGCACCATCGGGGTCAATAGTGTAGGTACCGCTACCTGCTCCAGGAGTTGCCGTAAGAATGGCTTTACAGGATGCGTAAACGCCGTAGGGTGTTATTGTCGCCGTTGGTGTTAAAGTTGGCGTCGGTGTCGGCACTAACTGCGCCGTCCCCGTCTGAATCCCCCAGCTCCCTGGCTGCGTGCAGAAAAATGGCTTGCCTGATTCCACATTTGCAGCAGTCGTGGTTGCGCACAAATCAAATACGGCTTTCACATCATCCCCGATCTGCTTTGTGGTCTTCATCGTCGATCCTGGGCCCGACGTGGGCTCCTGGAAACTGCTCTGCACCGTGAGCGCCGCGCCGCTCGTCAGGTAGTCATACAGGTTCTGGAGCGTGTACATCCCGCTCCCCGCCGAAGGAGCACCCGGGGAGTCAAGGCTCCCGGCAATTGCCAAACCGGATATGCCAACCATAAAAATAAAGCTCAGAGCTACTGTGATCATCTTTTTCATTTTAGTACCAATCCTTTCTTGATTTATCTTGAAATGGAAGAAGGTTATAAACCGGTATATCGCAACACCGGATATGCCCGCATAATTCATCTCTTCCCATGTTGCGCTTACAAACTGCCCATGCATCAGTATGGCATTTCTGATAATTATTGTTCAGGCCTGTTACGGGAACAGAGCCGCCGCATATTTCAGTGTCATCTGGGCTCCCCGCTAATCTAGCCCGTGATTCCGCTCCCATGCCTTCCCATGGCCCAGGATCGGCCTTCGCAAAATACCTCACGCTCCTGCCAAGGCCGAAATGCATCCATCCTACATTCTCTCCCCACACATACCCGTAAAATTGGCCGCTCTCATCCAGATGTACCCGCGAATGACTGGTCTGGAAGTTGATCCATCCCGTGACTTCAGACCAGGCAAAGCCTGACAGATTACCTTTGCCATCGTTGTTGATCCCCCAGTCAAAGCCGATCCGGTTGCTGTAGCGCTTCCCATCCAGGGGATGCCCCTCACCGAGGCAGACCCAGCCGCAGTTTTCAAACCAGATCCATCCCGCAAGTATGTCTGAGCCAATCTTCAAGTCGGAATGCGTCGCCTTGAAGTTGACCCACCCTACGCTCTCCCCCCAGATCAAATTATGACCATCGCTAATTCTGCCGATCTTAGCCGGGGACATGCTTGGTTGCTGGAGTTCGTCGTTTTTTCCCAAGTCGGAGGAGAAGGGGAAATTATAGCGTTGAGGAAAAGAAAGATTGGCGGGTACGGCATTGGCAAAAGTGCATACTAACAGAATAGCCGTACAAAAAGCGAGAAGCGTCACTACACCGGAAGGATTTCTTTTCATTGACTCAAATTCAAACCGTAAAGGGCCACACCTGGGGCAGGTAAGCCCACCCGAGTCAGGCAAGCAAAAAGAGCGGAGAGGCAACGGCGATATCACATTCTACCCCTCGCCCCGTCCATGTGGGAAGAGGAAAATGGTCCCCACGCCTGCGTACCGAAACACACTATGGAGTGCAAGAACGGGCACGCCGCCACCATGCGATATCGCATGGCGTCATGCGCCACCGCGTGGATCTCATGATCTTCCGGCGAACGGATAAACTATACCTGGACTAATCCATCGGGATTTCATCCGAATCAACTCGCCGGATGAAATTTGATTTACTCCGGCTTAAAGAGCAAAGATCTTCTTACACGAAAATTCGGAGTTATCACTGCAGGTGGATCGGGTCGGGTCTGCGGGATTGCGCCCGCAGACCCTCCCACACCACCGTACGTGCCGTTTTCGGCATACGGCGATTGAACCCAGCGACCATAGCTGAATCGTAGGCGCTGATGGATTTGCGCATTTCCCATCAACCGCTCGTGCTTTGCTGCCCTTCAGAAGGTTCGCAGCTCGGTCCCCTCGGATGCTCCCTCCTACTCGCTACAGCGGCTTCACCGCTCCGCGAACATTTGGGTCGCCGGAGAAGTTGTTTCCTCGACAGCTCTCCGCGATATATAGCTCCTCTCGGTCTCCGAACCAGTCCCTTCTATAGCTCTGCTCCGTGGTTCTTCGGCCCTTCGCTCCGCCTCCCTTTCAAGAGGCATCTTCGCTACTACGGCCTCTGCTGACTCCCTCTCCTCTCTCAAGGAAAGGGTCTCCCCGGGTAAGTGCCGCCTCTTTCCCCTCGCGCCGCCTGA
>JAPLCW010000214.1 GCA_026392015.1 Candidatus Auribacterota bacterium
TGTACGATCCCCGATCGCCACAGACCTCCAGCTCGACCAGCCTGATTCGCCGCCAGGCCCCCGCGCCTTGCACCGTACGCTCACCGTCTGCTCATCATAGACTCCCGTGTCTGTGTAGCTCGTCGCTCCTGTCCACCCGTAGTCGTTCGTACCAGCTCCCTCCATGTCGTACAACAGCTCCGTCGCGTTCCCAGGCATGCCGCACGTCACCTTCACCTTCTGCCCGTCCCCGCTGTTCAATCCCTGGTCCAACCACTGAATCGAGGGATTCGGTGCTGAAGGCGGTGGAATGGGAGTTGGTGTGTCGGGCGAAGGGGTAGGGGGGGTGCTCGAGATGTAGATGAAACCACCACCGTACGCGCTTACGTCACCCGCTGTTCTCGTTGCCGTGTAAAGACACTTTCCACTGCCATACGCCATTTCCGTTGTGTGGAAAGTAGACCCATCACCCTCGACCCACTCGACCCACCCCACATGTCCATTTGAACTCAGATCAGGCATGCAGAACACAGACCCGCCGCGTGGATCACTGCCTGTTGCATAGCCATCCTGCTGCGCTCCTGGCCACCAGTTCTTTGCGTTTCCCCAGGCGGGCAGCTCGGTCCCACTATCTGCGGCTTTTTTCCAGGCCCACCACGGGCAGTTACCGCCGCCGTAACATAGGTAAGGGTTACCCGGCGAGTATTCATTGCAGCACCAATCATCCCCGCATAGGGCCGCGCGCAGAAGAATCCCCAAAATTGAACCGGTTAGCAGTAAAACCATCGCCCTATGAATCAAACTATTGTGCACCGACGCTCGTCTCATATATCCCTTGCATTGAATAATCTAGCGGCTATCGCAGCTTGAAGCTCCCTACCATCTTCTCGTATGTCTCTTTACTAGCGGCCTCATTCGGCCGTATCCAGGTGATGCGATACACCTTATTGTTATGCTGCAAAATGGCAAATAATCTTCCAAGAACCTGGGCGCTGTCGGCTTCTATCAGTCTGAATGCCGGGCTGCCTGCGATAATGCCATTGCTCTCTTTCGGGATTCCTAGAGAACAATCCATTACCGGCTTCTGATTCGCCTCAATCCAATCCTTTAGACTCAGTCCTGATTCATTCACCCATACATCCACATATACCTGTTCACCACTCGGAGCGGTAAACGTTACCCGCTGCTTAACGACTTTCTCAGGCTTGCCTATATTCTCAAGAGTTACCTTCGCCGCCCAATCAGCCGGATATCCGATTGAATAGCCCCACCTTTCATTTACATACGTTTTCCACTCCGTTCTCTGGCCTCCGAAAATTGAGGCCACAATCAAAAAGACACTACTAAGCAGGGAACAAACAACTATATTTCTTCTCATAAAACCGTACTCCTTCTCACCCTCATGCAAGTCCTGCCCTTGCTACCAATTCCCTTAACCGCGATAACGATATATTATTTTTCCACCGCAAAGGCGCAAAGTACGCAAAGTCAACGCAAACTTCTTTTTTAGCCCATCTTTGCATGCTTGCGGTTTAATTCGTTATTCGTCATTGATTCGTCATTCGGGTTTCGGATTTCGTCATTCTTATACAATCTTCTCCAGAGAAGATCCGGAGTTATCTCCGCCGATGGCAAGGTGCATCTGAGAGCATGACAATCCTTCCCTCAGCACGGACTAAACCCCTGGTACTGGCGCCGCCACCTTCCCTGCGCACATAGCGAGCGCATTCCCACGCGGGGTCGCAAATCATACTTAATATATCCTGATGATTAATACGGCGCTCATGTTCAGGGGGCGGGTCTCAGCCCCGACTGTGCCGGCACCACCATCTGTTGCGGTCGGTACCCAGACGCTTGCTTTCTGGTACTCACCTGGTCCACCGGCGCTGTCAGCAATGTGCCGCCAACCGTCTCCCCAAGAGAAGGTGTAACCGTGAGTGTGCACCTGGAGCTGGTTCGCCTGCAGGGTCCCACTTGTGGAGCCCCCGCGTAAGAACCTTCCGCTAGCGTTCAGATCCGGCGGCGTATATTTCCCGTCTCCATCCGGATCCAACGGGCCATGTATAGGCACAGACACCTCCACCCCATTACACTCGGCCCATCCAGACGGCAAAGTTAATGCGGTACTGACAGCGTTTTTGTGCCACGGCAAAATGGTTCCGATAGGAACATCCATTGCGGAACGGAGCGCATACCCCACGCTCGCCACACGCTGACGAGGAGACATTTCGCTGTCGGTGCCGACGGTAATGCCCAGGTAGAGATTATCATTGCTCTGGAATACGCTCCCAAGAGTGGCGGTGTTGATGCTCCCAAGCAGGACATTAAAAAGCCCATTGGTCACCTGTACCTTGCTGGTGCTATCCCAGGTCTCGGTCCACACCACACCTCCCGTGTTGTTCTGGTAGAGATTGAATACCATTTTATACAGGCCGTTGGTAACCAATGTCCCGTCGGTATTCGTGAGTTTCCCCTGGTAGTTGAGAACCTGGGGAACGTCAGCGAATCCCAGAGACGGGAGATACAATACTGCAATAGCGACCACCGCCAAAGCAGCAAGAAACATCGAACAAGTTTGCTTTTTCATCGCTTCCTCCTTTTTGGGTTGAGGGTTGCGGGTTGAGGGTTGAGAATAGAACATTAGAGTTTTGAGTATTGCCGTCATTTTCCCTCCTTTTTGATTTTCGCCTCTTCGCACCTTCTTCTTCGATCCTCAAACGCCTTTACTCCTGGGTGCTCACTTGATTTTCGGAGTGATCAGAGTGGTTCACGCGCGAATGTGATGATCCGCTGTATATAAACTCAGGTTTTACCCTGAGGTAAAGCTAAATAGAATAGCTTCATGCCCTCACCTCCTCTATCATCAGCGATTAAGCGATTGAGTAATTGAGCGATTAATACTTTTATGTATTTTCACCGCAAAGGCGCAAAGAACGCAAAGTTAGTGCAAAAGACAATTGAAACTTCTTTTTCTGCTTTTTTCAAAACCTCAAAAAACGAATTGTAAAAATCTTCTTTATTAGCCCTATCTCTGCGTCCTTTGCGTCTCTGCGGTTCAAATCATTTCCCCATTTATCAGTTCCCAACCTTCTCCAGCATGAGCTTCTCTCTACGGCTCACGTTGGTTCCCATCTGCTTCTCCAATTTAAAATGCTCGCTCTGGGATTCAGACGGTTTCTATTCCCCTTTATTCACCCAAGATGAGCCTCCCATAGCATACTAATATGGCGGCTCGCTGTATGGCTTCAGATTCATCCAGCTAAACGGGCTCCTGCTGCCGTCTATCTTATACCAGCAACCATAGCCTCGCCTGAAACCGGTGAGCGTACCATGCCACAGGCCGTCACTGCTGGATAGCCAGCCGAAGCTCAAGCTC
>JAPLCW010000068.1 GCA_026392015.1 Candidatus Auribacterota bacterium
GAGATCATCGGTCAGTGGGTTGATTATTACAATAACGAGAGACTCCACGCAGGGATTCTCTACATGCGGCCAAGGGACTATTATTTTGGGTACCGGGACGAGTTGCTTCAGAAAAGGAAGCAGAAGCTTCAGGAAGCCGGGCCCAGGAGAAGGGCCGTCAACTTACAGTGGTGGGCTAACAAAATAATCAGGGAGGAGCAGCAGAATCGCAAAAATCTAAGACTCGAAAAAAGTCTAATTTCCTGTTGAGCAAAATATTTGCACCCCCGATTGGTAAAAGTGTAAACTTTGTATGCAATTCTTGTCATATCATGTAAAAATATCATTTCCTCGCTGCATGTGAAAGGAGAGGCAGGGCTCGGGTCACCAGTACAAAATGTAAGAGAACTTAAAAATTGAAAAAATTTAGATGTGAAAAACTTCGCGGTCTTGTCTATTGACAGAGGGCACTTGGTTACATCGACGCGAACAAGTCATTCGAGCGGGCGCCCCCTGCGGGGCTTCGTCTTTCCGGCGCGGATGCGCGAATCTTTGGCCAGCTCCTGACTGCGCCGTCTGCGGTCGTCGCTCAATTTTGTCTTTTGCCGAACATATGAAAGTAACTGCGGTGAGCACACCCTTCCTAACCTTCCTTCGACTTCGTTCAGGACAGGCTCCCCCTTCACAGGGGGGAGGGAATAGATAAAGTAATCCACACAAAGGGCAAGAGAACGATAAAACAAGAATCCGCAAAATCCCTGCCTATGCCGAAGCGGAGCTTCGGCTCCGCACAGGCAGGCGCCCAATCCGCGTTTTAAACATTGAGGGGTAACGTGAGGTACCCATACAAAGCGGAAGAGAACCTATTTAATTAAAGTGATTGAGATGCGCTTCTGATATGATTATGAATAAGGGGTTTCTGGAGAGATGAATGAGGAGACGCTATTTATTGTAGGGCCGACGGCGGTGGGGAAGTCCGAGGTGGCAGTTGAAGTCGCTCTGAAATTGAGGGGCGAGGTTATATCCGCGGATTCCATGCAAGTTTATAGGCGGCTGGATATTCTCTCCGCGAAACCTACCGGATCTGTGCGCACGCGGGTCAGACACCACCTCATTGACATCGCGGACCCCGCAGATCATTTTGATGTTGCGCGATATTCCCGGCTCGGAAAAGAAGCTATAGAGGATATCCGCAGGCGAGAGCTAATGCCGATTATTGTCGGCGGCTCGGGCATGTACGTCAGGAGCCTTGTGGATGGCATATTTGAGGGAGGCGGCAAGGACGAGGTTGTCAGAGCGGCGCTCGAGGCCGAGAGCGATGAGAACGGGCTCGGCTCTCTCTATGAGCGGTTGCAGAAATCGGATCCTGCGTCCGCCGTGCGCATTCATCCCAATGACCGGAAGAGGATAATCCGGGCGCTCGAGGTGCTGGAGGTTTCGGGGCGGCCGATATCGTCTTTGCAAACGGAGTGGCGCAGGGGAGCGGCAGGGCCGGATCTGTTCCGCAGCGAAAATCTGCAATGCGCCGCGGCAATGTTTGGACTCAGGCGCGGGAGGGAAGCGCTCAACCACCGTATCGAAGAACGGATTGAGAGAATGTTTGCAGAGGGGGCTGTCGATGAAGTGAGAGACCTTCTGGGTATGGGGCTCGATTTGCGCGCCACCATTCTGCAATCGCTCGGCATCCCCGAAATACGGGAGTGTATAGAAGGCCGTTGTTCAGTCGGGGACGCGAAAGAGGAACTGAAAAAAAATACCAGGGCTTTTGCCAAGAGGCAAATGACATGGTTCAGGAGGGATCCGCGGATTCAGTGGATAGACGTCGGTGAAGGTGAAGGCGCGCCCGCGATAGCGGAGAAGCTTTTGGCAATCTTGAGAAACATAACCACGTAGTCGAAATCGAATCTTATCCTTGCATTATTAAGGAGAGCAGAAAATGTTTCACAGGTCATTGCGAGGAGCGCAGCGACGAAGCAATCAATCGTTGGCGAATCAGATTGCTTCGCTTCGCTCGCAATGACATTCCATGGATAATGTGAAATATCACGTATTCTCATTAATATTTTTTTTGCGTTATAACCGCGGATTAGGCTGCTTCTGCGGATTAGGAAAACGGAAAAGATAGAAACCGCGGATGCACACGGTTAAGAATGAGGGGGCAATCTTAGCTTGGATTATTCAGCAGATGAATAGAAGAGCAATTTTAACAGACTGACATATTCAACCGCGGATTTCGCGCCTGCCTGCCGGCAAGGATTAGGTGGATTATAAACAAAAATCCGCACAATCTGCCCAATCCGCGGTTAAAACATTAGGAGTTGGTTAGTAGTTCAGGGCAGGCAGGCGACCAATTCGTAGTTTGACCCACAGCAAATGAACTGAATTCACTGACTTCCCGGTTGTTCCCATGAATAGAAAAGATATTTCTGATGAGAATCGCGAGCGCGCAGTCCTGATCGGGCTGGAGTTCGGTCGGAACCGCCGATGGGATGTGGAGGACCACCTCTCCGAACTCTCGCAGCTTGCGGTCACCGCCGGAGCCGAGGTTGTTCAGACGGTGCTGCAGAAGTTACATGCGCCGAATCCCGCGTTCTACATCGGGAGGGGGAAGGCCGAAGAGCTCGTGAGGCTCCGCGAGGCGGAGAGGGTCGATCTGATTATTTTTGACGACGACCTTACGCCCGCGCAGGTGAAGAATCTCCAGGACCTTATAGGGTGCAGGGTGATCGACAGGACGGAGCTGATCATGGACATTTTCGCCCAGCACGCGAAATCGCGCGAGGGGAAGATCCAGGTCGAGCTCGCCCAGCTCCAATACATGCTCCCGCGCCTCACGAGGGCCTGGACCCACCTCTCGCGGCAGGAGGGGGGGATCGGGACGAGGGGGCCCGGAGAGCAGCAGCTCGAGGTTGACCGCAGGCGCATCAGGGAGAAGATCGACAGGCTCACGGAGAAACTCAAGGATATCGCCAGGGAACGGGCCACGCAGGGGAAGCAGCGGCGCAGGAAAGAAATACCGGTGATCGCGATTGTCGGCTACACAAATGCCGGCAAATCGACCCTCATGAATGCGCTCACCCGGGCCGGGGTGCTCGTGGAAGACAAGCTCTTCGCAACACTCGATCCCACCACCCGCACGCTCTCCCTGCCGAAGGGCAGGAAGGTCCTCTTCACCGACACGGTCGGTTTCATACGAAAGCTTCCCCATCACCTTATCGAATCGTTCAAGGCGACGCTCGAGGGGGTGGCGAGCGCGGACCTGCTCATCCACGTGATCGATATTTCCCATGAGCAGGTGGAGGAGCAGATCGATGTATCGTGCGGCGTTCTGAAGGAGATCGGCGCAGGGGAGAAGTCCGTGATCGCCGCGTTCAACAAGATCGACCTCCTGGGGGATGACTCGCGCGCAAAGAGATACGGCAGGCATTTCACGTCCTATGTGACGATCTCCGCGCTCCGCGGCGATGGAGTGGACAATCTCCTCGATGCCATTGAGACGGAGCTCAGTAAGTTGATGACCTTGTGCCACCTTTCAATCCCTCAGGCGAACGCAGCCCTCATATCCCGTATCTACGAGGAGGGGAACGTCGTCTCGAGGAGGTACGAAGGCAACAACGTCATCGTGGAGGCTGAGCTGCCTCCCGGTCTCGCGCACGAAGTGGAGTCGTATGTGAAAGAGATCGAGCAATCGAGCGATCAAGCCGTCGAGTAAGCAATCAAGCTATCGAGCTATCGAGAAGGTGAGCGATCAAGCTATCGAGGAAAGCGGACGGAGATTCGGCTCGTGTCAGGGGGCCTGTGCATCCCGCTGTGATCTTCGGCGCATTCCCCATGTGAGAAGGCATAGGCAGAGAGCCAGCGAGGAGATGCTTATATATTTCCCCACCCTGAACGATAGCGGGTCATAGATGAAGCTCACCCGGTGTTCGCCCCTCCTCAGGGGGACTGATCTGAAAATAAAGTTTGCCCGATATATCCTGCCCTCGATCCCGTCGATGAATACCCTCCACCCCGGAAAGAATATCTCCGAGACAAAAAGGAGGGAATCCGTTTCGGCGCGCGTGGCAATGTCGATCCGGTCGGGAGCGAAATATATGACCTGCGCCTCCCCCCCCGTGGACGGCATGAAGTTGTAGTTCTCAAGCCCCGCGTCTGTTTCCAGGAGGATGACCTTCGTGGGATCGAACTCCTCGTTTCCGAGAATCTCCAGTATCGCATTCCGCTCCGGCACCACGGTGTACCGGGGCACGAGGAACGCGCGGGGGTAGATTTTTTTCATCTGCGAGATGCCCATGTAGCGCACACCCTCCTTCATGAACGGAGCCACGTGATACTTGATATTCATCAGCCCGCTCATCTTCGTATCGAGGTTCGGGAGCAGATAGAATCGTGACACCGACTGCACCCTGCTGAGATCGTGCGAGTGGGTGGCGTTATAGATGGAATAGTGGAGCGTGTCGCTCAGGATGACAGGGCTGTAGCCGCTGACATTCTGAATCTTGTACACCATGGGAAGGTTCAGCCCGATATCGCGGTCGAGGATCGAAACGCGGTAGAGACTCTTATCCCGCTCGAAAAAGTTGAATACCTCCGGTTTTGCGAGCGCGATGCTCTCGTCGCCGAACTTGAGGTAGCCGTAGTCAAAGGGGAGGAGGTCGGCGAGCGTGAGGCAGGTCAGGGAGATGACAAGCAGGACACGCGTGATCCTCCCTCGCGCCCACAGATGAAACAGCAGCGCGCATGCGCTGAGCATCAGGATACATTTGACAGGCGCCCGGACGCCCCCCACCGTTGAGTGCACGAGGAAGTCCCTCGTCCCCGGAGAGAGGAGCAGGAGAATCGTGAGGGCGATCAGCACGGCAATGATGACCCATAAGCACCGTGCCGCTATCGCGATTCTCTCCCTTATTTCGGGAATGGAGTCGAGCGCGATGGCGGAGAGTGCCGAGATCGACAGCATATAGGGGAAGAGAAACCTGAGTGGTATTTGAAACGCAAGACGGAATGGCGCAAGGAGAGAGAAGACGCGCCACAGCGGAGTCGCCCTTCCGAATGCGGCCAGAAGAGAGAGCAGAGCGAGGAGAGAGTAAAACCTGACGAGTCGCTTTTTGAGCATTGCCGCCGCGAGAATGGCGAGGAGGAAGGGAACGGTGCCCGCATAGACGCTGCCCGTGACTTCGTCGAGTTCCTCCGCTTTCGGTCGGAGTTGGGGAAGGAGAAGGGTGTGCAGCCTCCCCGGAGCGAGCGCGATATCGGTCGAGGGATCTGCGCCCGCATGTGCCCTCAGCGAGAACGGGTAGACTTCCGCGAAGGGGATAAGGGCGATGGATGCAAGCGAGAGGCCGAGTGCGGTTATCAAGATGGCGGTGATCGCCAGCCTCTTCGTCCCCGCCCGTCTCCCCGAGAGGGAGGAGGTGTGCAACAGGAAGATGACGTACGCCGCGATGGCAAGCACGTTGATCAGCGCCATCTGGGGGTGGCCGGCGAGAAACTGGGATCCCATCGCGATTCCGGCGAGCACAGGATACACGACGCCCCTCGCACGCGATGCCCGTTCGATGAGCAGGAGGATCAGGGGCAGCCACGCGCATGTGGATATGATGGAGAGCTGCTCCGTGTGCACGAAGCTGAAGCCGTTGTAGGCAAAGACCAGCGCTCCGAATAGAGAGGAGGATCTCGATAGGGCGATCCCCCTCAGGTAAAGGTACATGAAGAGGGATGCGAGGAAGAGATGAAAGGCTGCGAATTGGGCGATTGCCTTGAAAACCGGAAGTGCGAGAAAGAAGAAGTTGAGCGGATAGAAGAGACCGGTCTGTATCTCGGCGCCCATGGGCAGACCGGCGAAGATGTAAGGATCCCACAGGTGCATGCGGCATTCCCTGTACATCTGGGACGCGACATATTTATAGGGATAGAAGAACGACAGGTGATCGGGAAAGAGAATCACCTTTGTCCCGAATATTGCCGGGAAAAGGAGCGCATAGGGCAGCGCACACAGGAAAAGGATAACGAGTCCCGTCTTATACTTTGGCATCGTTTCTCCTTTTAATGTCTTAACCGCGGATTATGCTGATTATGCGGATTTGCATTGTGTAATCCGCCCAATCTGCGCAATCTACGGTTGTATTCTTTTAACCACTGAAAACATTGAGCAAGCAGTAACTCGGTGGTTTCTACGGCGATACGTTTTACCCGCGGATTATGTTGATTACGCGGATTTTTGTTTATAATCCGCTTAATCCGCTAAATCCGCGGTTACATGCGTTAGTCAGTTGACGTTGTTCTCTTATTCGTCTGCTGAATAAGCCAGGTTCCCGAGCATCGCCATACGGCGGTTCTTTCTCCCCGGATCACAGCACACAACTCCCGAGCGTGAACCAGCCATCCCGAGTGATGGAGCTACGCGGTGCGTACACCTGCTGCGCGCTGCACGGCGGGAATTTTTCTATCACGAGCATCTGGATCGAGTATCTGCCCCGGGGGAGATCGGCCGGCAGGCCGATAAAGTGGTTCGCGCGTATCATCTCCCCCTCGCTCCATTCCGACGTGGGGTGAAGATTGTAGCAGATATTCGTCACCTGCCGCAGCAGCGTTTCCCCATCCGCTCCCTGTACCTTCACAATTAGAGAAAAATCCCCGCGTGATTTCCCGGTGGCTTCCCAGAGAGAGACGAATCGGATCTGGCGCATCGGCGGTTTCCCTATCGGTTCCAATTCCACCCTCCTCAGTTTGAGGCCGGTAAACGTTGCCAGCGTTTCTTCTCCTTTTGTTCCCACCGGTTCAGGCGAGGGCCGCTCCCAGAGCGTGATCGCGTCATGCGCGTCCCTGCGATAGAGGGCAATCTGGTCGTAGAGCTGCACGAGGCCGAGGTGATTTCGAGACAGATAGTCTCTGAAGCGGGCGGGGCTTTGCGCGGGGTCGAAAAATCTCACGAATGTTGTGGGGTCTCCCATGTCGATCAACGCACTGGTGATATCGGACCGTCCTTTATACGGCATCGGCAGATCGCCGAAACGGCCCGCGAGGACCCAGGGGATCGAGTCGAGTTCCTTCCTGTTGGAGAGCATTGTGAAGAAGCCGAAATTTGTCGCCACGGGGAGGCCAGGAGGCACGGCCTCCACCATCTCCCATTTCGCCGGCGCCATGGAATCTGTTTTTGGCAGGCAGTCGATGATGCCGCGCCAGGATCCGGAGAGGATGTGGAGCTGCGGCCCGAGGTGCCAGCAGAAGATGACGCCGACGATCGCCGACGCCGCCATTGCCCGGCGTAGCGCTGTGACCGTGCGAAGGCGGGGCTTCAGCTTCGCGAGGCCGGCGATCCCGGCGACGAAGATGAACGGAACAAGAGGAGCGTTGTAGTGGTACACAATATTGGCTACCCAGGGGTGCGTCGCGAGCAGATTGAGAAGCAGATTGGGAAGGCAGAGGAAGAGGACGCCCGGGGAGAGGAGCGGCAGAAACGCCAGGGGGGCGACCATGCGGAAGAGATAGAGGAGCTTGTCCGGTTTCAACATGATACCCAACATGTACACCGGCCGGAAGAGCAGGTTCTTCGCGACCATTCCGGCGGAACCCCCGGCTTCGCGGTAAAACATACTGAACGGCGATTGTGTCCCCCCGCGCAGGTGCGGGGCGAGCCAGAAGAAATAGAAACAGAACCACGCTACCCCCGCGATCAACGGGGCGAGAGACCATTTCAGACTTCTCCGCTCCCATATCGCGCTCACTCCGAACGCGACCGCGATGAACGCAATTTCCTCGCGCGTGGTCATCGCGACACCGAGCATGGCAAGGAAAAGGGCATAGCGCGATCTCCGGAAACAAAGGTACGCACACGCGAGGAAGAACGGAGCGAAGTTGACCGATTGGACATGGAGAAGGTTGATGTAACCGATCGGGGGGTAGAGGAGGTACAGCACGAGAAACGCGAGCGCCGCCGCTCTGTCTTTGAGCGCGTCCCGGGCGCAGAGGTAGATCGGCCATCCGGCAAAGCCGAGGAAGACGGTTTGAAGGTACAGCAGCATGAGCGGCGACTGCCAGAGCGCGTAGAGAGGGAGCAGGAGGAGATAGATCAGAAACGCATGGAATTGGAGCACATTGCCGCCGCCGAGAGAGCAATCGAAAAAATCGCCCCGCAGATTGTTCCACATGACCTGATTCGCAGTGGCGAGGTCGAAATCGTAATAGCCGAAGTTATGGTACTTCTTGGAGCAGAGGAGGCAGAACGAAGCGATGTAGAGGAGTATGAGAGCAATCGCTATCGTATCGATTTTTTTCAAGTTGTGTGGTTCGGTTTCTTGGTACGTAGTAACTGTAGCATAGAGAGAGGGATGGGACAATATCGTAATGCATCAGTCTCATCGGGGTACAAATTCCAAACATGTCACTCCTGCGAAAGCAGGAGTCCAGGCTTTATGCTGGATCCCCGCCTGCCTGCGCGAAGCCGCTTCGTCTTAGGCAGGTTTTCGCGGGGATGACAATTGAACTGCATACCCCCTCCAGACTGACCCCTTACACAATATCCTTTTGATCCGCTGTGGCAGTGATGCTATTATAACCTGAATATTTAAAAACTTTTCAAAGTCTTAACCGCGGATCAGGCTGATTACGCGGATTCTCGACGGTAATCCGCTTAATCCGTGGTTACATGCATTGGTTCGCTAACGTTGCTCGTTTATACGTCTTATAAATAATCTAGGATAAGATAGTCCAAATGAAAATATGCATCCTCGGGAGCGGGAGCTCCGGGAATTCCATTTATATCGCCGTCGATGGCTTCTCCTTTCTGATTGATGCGGGGCTGAGCGGGAGCGATCTCCGGCGGCGTCTCACGTCGATCGGCTCTTCCCTCTCCGATATCAGGGCTATTTTGATCAGCCATGAGCACCACGACCATATCCGGGGACTGGCAGTGTTGTGCAAGAAGCACGCGGTGCCGATCTACGCCAACAGACTTACCGCTGCGGCGATCATGGAGAAGGGCGTTCCCGCGCAATTTTTGAGGTTTTTTAAAACGGGGCGCGATTTTCCGCTCGGGCCGGTTACCGTGCGTCCCTTTCCCGTCCCGCACGATGCGAGTGATCCGGTAGGTTTTGTCGTCTCCGAAGGGGACTGCCGCGCGGGGATCGCAACCGACCTCGGCTGCGCCCCGGGAGATCTGGCGGAGACGCTGCGCGGATGCAGGGCGCTCGTCGTAGAGTCCAACCATGACAGGGATCTTTTGAACAATGGGACTCGACCCCTCGCGCTTAAGGAGAGAATACGGGGTGACCGGGGCCATCTCTCGAACGAAACAGCCGCGGAACTCCTCGCGGGCGTCGCGAGCGATGATCTCCGCGACATTTTTCTCGCGCACCTGTCAGAGGAGTGCAACAGACCCGAGATGGCGAGGATGAGCACGGAACGGGCTCTTCGGGGCGCGGGGTTCGGGCACATCGCCGTGAGGCTCACCTATGCAGACCGTGTGAGCGATGTTGTGGAGTATTCTCCGGAGCGGAGTGAGGCGTGCGTGGTGGGGGAGGGGATGCCCTGCGGCGAAATAGTCATTGCAGATGACAATTGAACTGAATCCCCCCCATGACTGATCGCGGAAAGGCCGCGTCGCAATATGTGCGTGACAACAGTGCGTGACAATAGTGCTTGCAGCCGGCGATTGAAATGATACAATGGAGCGCATCGGCAGCCTCTGATGAGGCAATCGAAATCGGATACTAAAGATGTCCCTCAATATCGTGAGAGCAGATGCGACGCGTGGGCGGTGTGGCGGGAACCACATGCCTGCGCTTTTTTCTGTTTAAAAATATAATGCATCAGTTACAGGGGGGATATACAAAACTAAAAACTGCGGGATTATCTAAAAATAATGAACGCCCGGTTAACCCGATTGCTCCGAAAAATCAGGTTGATCGTGGAATTTTAATGTACACCTTGTAAAACGGGAGGGCAATGTAATGGATGAGAAGAAATCTGCCGGCAGCATCGCCGATACGGTGCGGGATTTTCCACCGGAGACGCTCTGCCCCAGTTGCGGTAAGTTTGTGGGGGCATATGAAAAGTGTCCCTACTGCGGAACCGAACTTAAGAAAAGAATGAGTATCATCTTTTTTAAGCGTGCCGCTCTGGTGCTTGCAATCGGGGGTCTCGGATTGCTATGGTTCACAGCGACAAGGATGAGACCACCGCTGGTGCGTATTTCCGATATCAATGCGCGCATGAACAACGCCGTTGTGGAGGTGCGGGGGAAGGTGGTTGGTGTTTCCATGATGGGAAAGGACGGAATCGGGATCACGGTGGATGACGGCAGCGGAGATGTCAGAGCCCAGGCCTTCCGCGGGAAGGCCAAGATGCTTGAATTGGGAAATATCCCGCAGGTGGGTGATGAGGTGAGTTTGGTGGGATCCATTCAGATGACTGATAGATATGGGACGTCGCTTATGCTCAATCTCCCCTCAAGGGTCAGGGTAATCCCCTCAATCCCTGAAAAGGTTATGATTGACCAAGTGACGATTGCCAATAAAAACAAGGTGGTCGAAGTAGTCGGCGAGATTATAGCGGTTCGCAAGGCCAAGGATACCACAATCCTATTGATCGGTGACACCACGGGCACGACGGATGTTCCCTTGTTCAAGGGCGATCTTGCGCGGGTCAAGGATGCCGACACGCTTATCAGAATAGGCAACGAGATCAGAATTTCAGGTTACGTTGACGAGTTCAAGGGCAAGCCGCAGGTTAAGGTGCGCAATGTGGAAAAGATAGAGGTCCTGAGCGAGGATACGATCCCGACGAATAAGATACCCGGCTATGAAAAATCCAAGGAGAAGGCTGCCGGCGCCGAAGTGCCCGCCGCTCGAAGAGAGGGCGGTGAGGGAGAGGCTGAATCCCAACCGTCAGTCTGGTTTTGAGAGGAGAAGATTATGGATTATATCCTGATACTTATATACACCATTCTTGGGACGCTGATGGGAGGGCTTCTCTCAATGATCCCCGCCCTCCATATATTTAATGTGGCCGGTATCGCTCTTCTGGCATGGTGGGCATGGCCACAGCTCATCCCGGAGGTTGCCATTCCGGCTTTCTTTATGTCCCAATTGGTGGCATGGTCCATCATCAATACCATCCCATCCATGTTTTTTGGAGCTCCGGACGAAGCGGCGGTCTTTGTGGTTTTGCCGGGACAGAAATATATGCTTCAGGGGAGGGGCTACGAAGCAGCCATCCTGACCGGGGTGGGGAGTTTGGCCGCGATCATTGTCATGGCATTACTTACGCCATTTTGTTTTTACGCATTGCCCGCCATTATCCGGATCCGCAGCCAGAATCTGGGATGGATACTGCTCCTCTTTGTCACTTACATGATAATGAGCGAATGGCCCAAGGGGAGCGGGCTGGGACGGACCAGATGGGAGAAATTTAAATGGGCCTGGGCAAATCTGATAGCCGGCCTCGGAACGATGGCCCTGGCGGGATTTATGGGATTCATAATACTCAATCGGACATTTGTGCCGCTGGAGATGAGTTTCCAGGGAATTATGCCTGTGTTCGTGGGTCTCTTTGCCGTAGCCATTATTGCCAGGAGTATCGTCTCACACGAGAAAGTACCCGCTCAATATATAAGCTCGTCTATCGACCTTGATCACTGTCTCCTTGCAAAGGGGGTTTTTGCCGGCACCCTTGGCGGAGGGATTGCCGCTGTCACTCCGTGTGTTACCGGCGGTATTGGCGGGATCATCGCAGGCGCGGCGACCGGGCAGAGGGACGACCGCATATTTGTGGTCTCGCAGGGAGTATCAAAGGTGATCTATTATGTCGGCGCATTCCTGCTTTTTTTTGTGCCCACCATCATGGCGAAGGGAGGAGGGCTTGCGCGCGGGGGGATGACCATTATTCTGAAGCCGGTATTCACGCCTTACACGTTTGAAGAATATTACCAGATCCTTGCGGTTATGATGATCAGCGGCGCCTTGAGCTTTTTTATGATGTTCCCGCTCACCCGCTGGACGATAAAGCTTATCACCCGTGTTGACTACCATTATATTTATTTTGCGGCGCTTGCCATCATATTCATTATTGTCTGGAGCCTTACGGGATGGATGGGCATGTTTCTCATGGCCGTGGGAACGGGTATCGGACTGATCCCGGCGTTTTACCATTCCAGATTGAGCAACTCGATGGCGTTGCTCCTGATCTGGATGGCATTGAGTATGGCGGGTCACGGACCGGCGGTGCTGAAGTTTTTCCATCTTGACTGAGGTGAGAACGGGGTTTTTCTCGATAGCGTGATTTCGTGATGACTTGTATGTGAGGAGGTAATCGCATGAAAGGTTTGACGCATTTTCTGAGTGGTGTTTCTCTCGCTTCGTTTATCCCGGCGGCGTGCAAGCTGGCAAACAGTGAAGTTTCAAGCTCGTATATCCTGGTGCTCGGCGGGCTCTACGGGATCATGCCGGACACGCTCGACTTCAAGATAGGGCAGTTTATTTCCCGCGTTGACCATGACGTTGACGCCGATCCCAACAATCCGAATCCCCAGAAGATGGCCGAGCAGATAGGCAGGGCGATGGAGGAGGCGTACGAGACCGGTCGTTATATCAAGGTGCAGCTCTACCCCCTGCGGCTCGGGGTGGATCTCTGGCGGCAATACGTGCTCAAGTTTGATAGTGCAAACAATGAAATAGTGGTGGTGATCAACGAGATTGTCACAACCTCCCAGATCGCTTATCTCGGTACCGAACCGAAGAGCAACCGCGTGGGCCGTTACAGGATCAAGTGCAAAATGATTGAAACACATGGCAAACCGTCGGTGGTGGATATCATGAGCGGACCGCAGTTCGGCTTCAAGAGAATAGGGGATCGGGTGGAGGTTGGATTCCTTCCCTGGCACAGAACATGGAGTCACAGTTTTGTGCTCGGTTTTATGCTCTCCATCCCGGTATGGCTCATCGCGTCATGGCTCACGGGTTGGGGGATGGGGTGGCTCTATGGTCTTGTCGCGTTCCTCGGTTTTGCCATCCATATCACCGAAGACCTCACCGGACACATGGGGGGGAGCCTCCTCTGGCCTTTTCAGAAAGACAGGACCAACGGTCTCTGTCTTTTTAAGGCGAGCAACCCACACGCTAATTTTGCAGTCGATTACCTGGCGGTGACGTTGTTGCTCTATAATTTGAGCCGTTTTGCCCCTCAGCCCGCCATCAAGCTCGGACCGCTGGGATATGCCCTCTATGTGCTCGTAATCCCGCTCACAGTATATTTTGCCATCGTAAAGCTATTTGGCGAGAAGGGAGAGGAGAAGAAGGGAGGGGAGATCTCTGCTGAAAAGGCCCTCGCACGAGAAGAGGATACAAAGGTAGAGGAACTGATGTACGAGGCTGCGGACACGGTAACGGGTGATCTTCAGTAATTTCTGAGAGAAGCAACATATTACTCTCAGTCGCGGCGATATAATTCCCAAGAATAGCCGGCCGATCAAGGCCGGAATGCCGGATGGCTCAGAAGCCATCCGGTTTTTTTACCTGCCCGGAATACCATAGCCCAAGAACTCGGATAACTGATTTTGAACGAAATATATACTATTCCGTCTTAATCTTGGAAATAGAAGAGGGATTGAAGAAACTGGGCAGGCTCGAGGTTGAGTTCAGGTATAAAGGCAAGTCCCCTCCTTTCTCACTCGGCCTGTCCGGTTTTTTACCAATTTTCAATTGTCCCCGAAGTTACCATGTAGACATTGAAAAGCCAGCACCCCGCAATAGGATTTAGTGGTATAAAATTACAGGTTTGAATATCGTACTTTTTAACCACTAACCTAAAGGGGGGACTGGCTATGCAAAAGCATATCAT
>JAPLCW010000170.1 GCA_026392015.1 Candidatus Auribacterota bacterium
CGAGTATGTGGACAGCGCCTTGCCCCTCGGGCAGACGTACTACTACAGGCTCACCGCGGTGGATACCTCGGGTCGCGAGAGTCCGCGGACATCAGCGGTCTGGGCGACGGTGGGGCATCTGAGGGTGTGGATGCCGGATTATCGAGGAAAGGCGGGCGATGAGGTGCGCGTGAGGGTCAGTGCCGAAAATGCGCGCGGGATATCCTCAAGCGCGGGGATGGACATCTACGTGAGCTTCGATCCATCGGTTCTTACGTATGTGGGGATCAAGAGGACGGCTATCACAGAGCATCTTAATGTTACGGCGAATGCGGTGGGTGAAACCGTTCGGATTGTTGCGCTCGCGGCGCCGGGGAGCGATCCGCTGGTGGGGGAGGGGCATCTGTTTGATGTGAGGTTCATGGTTTTGGGCAGCGTTACGCCGGGGCAGACATCTACGAATACACTGACGCGGGTAAAAATGCTGGACTCCGGCGGGAAACCTCTCTTGGTCGACCACAGCCAGGTTGCGACCTTTACAGTGGCATCAAGCTACATTCTTGGCGACGTGAACGGTGACGGAGAGGTGAGCGCGGGTGACGCGGCGCTTGCGATGCAAATATCAGTGGGGAACGTTTCTCCGACGGCGCTTCAGATGGACGCGGGTGACATCAATTGCGATGGGAGGATCGATTCGGCGGATGTGGTGTCGATCATTAGGATTGCGGTGGGCCTCCCGATCAATCCGACCGAAGTGGCGAGTACGCAGATGATTTCGCCTTCGGGCGGGTACCGCGTGAGCCTGCCCGAGGCGAGCGGCTCGGCGGGGGAGACGGTGACCATACCGCTTGCGATAAACGACGCCATACGTTTCAGCGGTTCGGATATTTATCTGAATTACGATTCACGTCTCTTGACGCCTGTCGAGGTGAGGACGACGGAGTTGACGGGGGGCTGCGACATAGACTGGGATGTGGTGAGGGATGGAGTGATTGTGATCACGTTCGGCCAGGATATGGCATTGACGAGCGGGCAGGGGAATCTGGTTGAGATCACTTTCCGCGTGGCGGATGACGCGGCCGGTGGGGCGGAGAGCCAGTTGAAGCTCTCGCATGTGAAGCTGAGCGGACAGTATGGGGACAGCCTGGCGTGGTGGACGGGGGTGAGCACCGTCGACGGCGTGTTCCGAGTGAGCGGGAGCGGGCCGCCGACACCCACGCCGCCGATTACGGTGAGGCTCTGGACGAATCAGGAGAACTACCGGAATGGGGATACGCTGGTGCTGTACTACTCGCTCACACCGAACATCCCGGAAGAGACGCTCCGTTATGTCCAGGCCGACTGCTACTTAGTTCTGATAGGGCCTGATGGAAAGGCGCAGTGGTGTTATGATAATCACAAAGGACAAAAGAAGCTCACGGCCAGGATGAGGCCTGTTGTGGCGTACCCCGATCTCCCCTCTGCGGATGGAATAGCGGCATGGTTCAGGAATGTCAATGGGACGGTGGGAGAGAAGAGCGGTGCGGCAGCCTCGGTGAGGATGGCCAGTTATCAGGCGGGGACGTACACTTGGTATGCCGTACTGGTATGGAAAAAGACGGATCCGAGAAATGTGTCCTACCGGATTAGTAACGTCGCAGCCTCGGAATTTAAAATCAGGTGAGAAGGGACAAACGAGCCCATAGCGCGCACCCTTCAGGATGTACAGGGTGATAAAAAGAGAGCGCATGGGAAAAGGAGGGGAATAGTGACATCTCGCATCCGCGATAGCCATCACCGGTACGGTGTCTTATAATGGGCGAGATGTGTTTCCACCCGCCTTTTGCAGTACGCGCTTCAGGTGCGTAGGGCGGGGAGATGGGTAAAACTATTATGAAGAAGATACTGCTTTTTGCACTATGTGTAGCATCCGCATGCCTCTTCTGCGAAGTGGCAGTGGCCCAGCCTGCCGGCGCTCCCTGGCCCATGTTTCAGCATGATGCACAGCATACGGGTCGCA
Source organism: Candidatus Auribacterota bacterium (assembly GCA_026392015.1). GTDB lineage: Bacteria > Auribacterota > Tritonobacteria > UBA1439 > UBA1439 > JAPLCW01. Next base: position 1,979 of record JAPLCW010000170.1, read on the forward strand.
GTACATCCCTCACAGGACCGACCGTGCCGGCGCTTCTATGGACATATGCGACAGGAGCGTGGATATACAATTCTCCGTCCATAGGGAGCGATGGGGCAGTGTATGTCTCGTCCATCTTCGAAATATATTCAGTAAGCTCACACGGGACGTTCCTTTGGAGTTACGGGACCAGATCAATCTCATCGCCGGCGCTGGCGGGTAGCGGAGATGTATACGTCGGCTCGGATGATTCAAACCTGTGCGTGCTCAATCCGGAAGGACGTTTGAGGTGGAGCTATGACACCGGGGGGCAAGTAGCGACTTCCCCTGCATTGGCGATTGATGGGAGTGCGTATATCGGTTCCATGGATCGCAGAATATACGCAATTGATTCGCTCTGTGCACTAAAGTGGAGCTATGAGGCGCACGAGCCAATAAGCTCGTCTCCCGCATTGAGCAGCGATGGGGTTGTGCATACCGGTTCTTCAGATAATTACTTCTACGCCATTAACCCCGATGCCGCGCTGTTCTGGTCGTATGAAACGGGCGGAGACATTTTCTCTTCTCCAATGATCGATACCGACGGCAGCATGTATGCCGGGTCGTACGATAACTCGTTATACTGTATCGGCTCAAATGGATTGCTGAAATGGAGTTACTCCGCGACGGTGGGACTGGCTTCATGTCCGGCGTTGAGCAATGAAGGAATCGTATTCTCGAGCTATACGGATCGAATAGTATATGCGCTCAACCTTTACGGCGCGCTTAGATGGAGCTACCGAACTGAAGCATGGCCGGATTCAGCAATTACCGTGGGGAGCGACGGAACTGCGTATGTCGGCTCCGGCGGCAACAAACTCTACGCATTCAATTCATCCGGCTTGCCAAAATGGATTTATACTACGGGCTCCTGTTCACCCAATTCTCCCTCTTTGGCGGGTGCGGGAAGCTTATGCTCGGGAGCAGGGGTGGGGATGGGCTTTGGTGGTGGCGGCGGGAGCGGCATGATACTTTACTTTGTCGAGGCAACGCCCACAACTACTCCCACAATGACCCCTACGCCGACACCTACCTGTACGTTCATTTCGACACCGCCGGTCGGCGCATATGCGTATGTGACAAACACCGGAAGCGATGCGATCCCCGGGACGACAGTGTCGAGGATAGATATATCCACCTACGATGTGCGTCCCATCACCGTGGGTTTGAGGCCGATGGGGATAGATATCACTCCTGATGGCGGATGGGTGTATGTGGTCAATAATGATTCCGACTCCGTCTCTGTCATCCAGACGGGTGACGTGAGGGAGATCATGCAGATCCCGGTGGGTGTTGAGCCGATCGGCATTGCGATAGACAATGCGGGTAGATATGCATACGTGACAAATTCCATGGAAACGCCGGACATCACAAATGGAACGATAAGCGTAATCGATATCGCGAATAAGGCGGTTGTTGACACGATCACGGTTGGGAAATTCCCGGCGTGGGGGATAGATGTGTCGAACGATGGTTCAAAGCTCGCCGTGGCAAATTTCAACGATAATACGGTATACCTGATCGATACGTCGACGCGGGAGAGGATAGGCGTGATAGAGAGATCAGATGGGTTTGCGCCGATGGATGTCAAATTCGGCCCCGGGGATGAGCGATTGTATATAGCGTATTTCAGCGACGGGACGCAGGACCATGTGAGATCTGTGGATCTCGTACGAGGCGGACCCGACCTCTACTATGATCAGGAGGGAGACGGGCCCGCGAGCATAAGCTTCCATCCTGATGGGGCGTGGTTTATCACGACGAACTATTTCGGGAACAACCTTTATAACTGCAATGTAGAGTCGGGGGATACAGGTACGAGGAATGTTGCTCCAGGTCCGCTCAGAGGCGCATTCACGCTGGACGGCGGCAAGTTCTTTGCACCGTGCTATCTTTCCTCAGAGAATAAACACGAGGGAGAAATTGAGGTGTCTGATTGCACGGGGGGATCGCCGGTTTCAATAAGGAAGTTGGCCGCAGGCGTTAATCCCTCGGCGATTGTGATAGGGAACCGGACTGTGCGCAAGAAAATAGCGCACAGATCGGGAATCAACCTTTACGCCGAGCCGAGGATAGTGAAGAGCAGCGAGGGGGTGTATCTGAAATACGCCTTGGTGATGCCTGAGGGGAGAAGCCTGGATGCGGGGGTGATCATGGGAGGGATTGTAAATGACGTGTACTACTACGCGTTTACAGAGGGTTTTAAAGATGTCGTGCCCGTAAATCCGAGCAGGATCGGCTCCTTTCCAAAGGCAGTGAAGAGTATGAGCCTTACAAATGGACAAAGCGGGTCCTTGAGAATCAGCGGCCTTCCGGCGGGTGTGCTGTGCAGATTTTTCGTCGCACTCACGGATAAAAACAAGGGCAACCTGATACATTACAGTTTAAGTAATTCCATTGTTGTAGAGTAGATTGTTTTGGAAGTAGGTTTGATATCATGAAAAAGGTTTCGCATTGGCTGTTTTTAATGATTCCGCTCTGTATCTGTATGCCCGCTTATGCCCAGCCCGACCCCGCCTCTCCCTGGCCGATGTTTCAACACGATACGCGTCATACGGGCCGCAGCCAATACACGGGACCATCGGGGCCGGTACTCTGCTGGAGTTATATGACTGGAAATTCCATAAATTCCTCTCCTTCTCTCAGCAGTCAGGGATGCGTATACATAGGATCATCTGATAAAAAGCTCTATGCCCTCAATTCGGATGGTTCAGTCAGATGGGTATTTCTCACAGGCGGGTGGATATATTCCTGCCCCGCAATCAGCATCGCGGGAGATGTATATTTTGGCTCAGAGGATAACCGCCTGTATGCGGTCAAATCAAATGGTGTGCTCGGATGGAGTTACAGTACTGGGCCGGCAATCACTTCCTCTCCCCCCGCATCTCCAGCGTTGAGTGGTGACGGTAGTCTCTATATCGGATCGTGGGATCGTAATCTATATTCTTTCAATTCCAATGGATCGTGTATGTGGAGCTATGAGACGGGCAAAGGTATCGGCGCATCATCTCCCGCGCTTGAGAACGATGGAAATGTGTATGTGGGATCTTCGGACAACAGAATATATGCTCTTGCTTCAGTTGGCTGGCTCAGATGGAGCTATGCAACCGGGGATGAGGTAAATTCATCACCCGCGTTGGGGGATTATGGGAGCGTGTATATCGGATCAGGCGATAACAGAATATACGCGATTAGTTCTGATTCGCATCTGGAATGGAGTTATGACGCTGGGAATTGGACACAGGCCTCTCCCTCACTGGGGAGTGACGGTTCTGTGTATATCGGATTCTCCAATCATATTCTGTATGCGCTTTGCTCAACGGGATCGCTGCACTGGAGTTATGGAACTAAAGCGTCAATTGATGACCCCGTCACTTTAGGAAGCGACGGACGCGTGTATTTGGCGTCGAGTGACAATAATTTACAGGCTCTTGAATCCTCGGGCTCTATGAAGTGGAGTTATAACTTTGATGCGTACTCAGGGCTTTCATCTGCCGCTATGGGGAGTGATGAAAGGATATATATAGGCTCACATAACCACAGAATTTATTGTTTTGCCCAGCCGACGGCAACTCTCACCCCCACGGTTACGCCCTCTCCGACGGCCACTCCGACATTCGTCCCGACACCTCCGGTCGGCGCCTATGCGTATGTGACAAACACGGGGAGCTATACGATCCCCGGAACGACCGTGTCGAGGATAGATCTAGCCACCTACACTGTGTCTCCCATCATCGTGGGCGTGATGCCGATGGGAATAGATATCACCCCTGACGGTGAATGGGTGTACGTGGTCAATAATGATTCGGACTCCGTTTCTGTCATCCATACCGGTGACGCGAGAGAGATCATGCAGATTCCGGTGGGTGTGGAGCCGATCGGTATAGCGATAGATCACGGCGGCAAATACGCCTATGTGACGAACTCCACGGACACACCTCAGTCCACGGAGGGAACGGTCAGTGTCATTGATTTAACCGTCCGGTCGGTTATTGACACGATCGCAGTAGGAAGGTTCCCGGCGTGGGGCATAGACGTGTCGAATGATGATTCGAAAATAGCCGTGGCGAATTTTAATGACGATACCGTATTTCTGATAGACACGATGACCCGGCAAAGAATTGGGGTGGTAAAACGGGACAATGGGTTCGCGCCCATGGATGTGAAATTCGGGCCCGGAGACGAACGGTTGTACATAGCGTATTATAGCGATGGGACTCACGACCATGTTCGGTCCGTCGATCTGGTGGGGAGCAGCCCCGATCTATATTACGACCAGGAGGGCGACGGGCCCACGAGCGTGAGCTTCCAACCCGGAGGGAATTGGTTTGTTGCATCTAATTATATCGGGAACGATCTATATCATTTCAATGTCGTATCCGGCACAACGGCTATCTCAAATGTGGCCGCAGGGCCGCTCAGGGGCGCATTCGCGACTGACGGGAACAGGTTCTTTGTGCCGTGTTTCCGCTCATCGCAGGACATACATGTCGGGGTTGTGGAGATAGTGGACTACTCGTCCGGCGTGCCTGTAGCGGCGGGCGAGGTAAGTGCGGGGATCAATCCTTCGGCGATCGTGATTGCGAATCGGGCATTGATCCATAGCGGGAGCGGCAATAACGCTGCAGGGATAAACCTGTATGCAGAGCCCAAAATGATCAAAAAGAGCGATAACGTGTATCTGAAATACGCGGTGGTGTTGCCTGCGGGGATGGCAGATATTGAGGCAGGGGTTATCGTGGGCGGGGTGATGAATGATGCGCACTACTACGCCTTCACATCGGGATTCAAGGGCATGGTGGAGATCAATCCGAACAAGATCAGCTCGATCCCGAAGACGGTACAGAAGATGAGGCTCACCAACGGGATGAGCGGGTATTTGGGAGTGCGGGGCCTGCCGTCGGGGACGAACTGCAGGCTTTTTGTCGCCCTCACCGATGTGAAGAGCGGCAAACTGATTTACCATAATTTAAGCAATGGTATTTGGGTTGAGTAGGTGATATGAAATCATCCTTTAGGCTTGCGGGGGCCCTAACTTGTGTTGCGTGTGCGCTGGGGGTTCCCATTTACGCGGACACTCCGACGACTACTCCCACGCCCGCGAACATACGCACCGCGATGCCTGCTTCAAACCAACCTCCCACATACAAACCCACGCCTCCCGCGGGCACATACGCGTACGTGACAAATTCAGGGAGTGATTCGATCCCGGAGGCGAGGATCGCCAGGATTGACTTATCAAGCTACGATGTGGATTATATCGACGCCGGTAGGAAGCCGATGGGGATAGATATCACTCCGGATGGGGAATGGGTCTATATAGTTAATAACGGTTCGAACACTGTATCGGTAATCCATACCGGCGAGGCGAAAGAAATTATGGAGATTCCTGTGGGTGTGGCGCCGGTCGGGATAAAGATAGATCATGTGGGAAGATATGCGTATGTGACAAACTCCACGAATCTACCGGATATAACCCCCGGCACGGTGAGCGTGATAGATATTGAAAGCAAGGCGGTTATTGACACTATCGCGGTCGGAAAATTTCCGGGGTGGGGGATCGATGTGTCGAATGACGATTCGAAGCTCGCAGTGGCGAACGTCAATGACAATACGGTGTATCTGATAGACACGGCCACCCTGCACCAGATAGGAGTGATCGAGAGGCCGGATGGAATTGCGCCGATGGATGTCAAGTTTGGGCCGGGAGACGAGAGATTGTATATTGCGTATTACAGCGATGGAAGGTATGACCATGTCAGGTCTGTCGATTTGACGGGGAATGGCCCTGATCTCTATTACGACATTGAAGGAGAGGGGCCTGCGAGCGTGAGTTTCCACCCGGGAGGTTTATGGTTTGTCACGTCGAATTACATCGGGAATAATCTGTACAACTGCAATACACAATCGGGCGCCGAGGGGGCGGTGGATGTCGCGGCGGGGCCGCTGCGCGGGGCTTTTACATCGGATGGGAACAGGTTCTTCGTCCCCTCATACCTGTCTTCAGGAGACATACATGTGGGGCTAGTGGAGGTGTTTGATAGTTCGGGAGGAATTCCCATATCGTTAAGGAAGGTCAGCGTGGGTATCGATCCGTCCGCCGTGGCCATTGTGAATCGCACATTGCGCCATGGGGGAGGCGAGGTCACGGCTCCGGGGATATACCTTTATGCGGAACCCAGAATAGTGAAGAGCGGTGAGAGCATGTCTCTGAAATACACGGTGATCTTGCACAACGGAATGACGAGTGTCGATGCGGGAGTGATCGTGGGTGGAGTGGTGAACGATGTGTCCTATTACGCGTTCACCTCGGGATTCCGGGGCGCCACGCCGATCAATCCGAGTAAGGCCGGCTCCATTCCGAAAGCGGTGAGCGGTGCAAGGCTGACCAATGGAATGAGCGGATCTCTGAGTTTCAGCAACCTGCCTGCCGGAACCGGCTGCAAATTCTTCGTTGCGCTTACGGATATGCGGGGAGGGAAGCTGATTTATAGTAATTTTAGCAACTATATTGCCGTGGAATGATGGGAGAGGGAGGCTAGGGAAGAGAAGATCATGATTGAGGATGCGCGGGGTGATTTTCCCGGCTTCTGCAGCTCACCCTTCAGGGTGCGCAGGGGAAGGGCGCCCTAAAATATATCCCCTTCCCCTCAGAAGTGATTTTTCCAGCTAGGGATTTTTCCCAGCTTTCGTAGCGCACCCTTCGTGATACGCAGGCTGGGAGGTGATGATCGCTTCACCATCCGTAGCGCACACTTCAGTGTGCGGGGGGGAAGATCACCCAAGAATATATCCCCCCCCTCAGAAGGGGAGTTTGTCCCGAGCCTGCCGATGGAAGGGCAGGGTGGGGGTGCGTAACGCACCCTTCAGGGTGCGCAAGGTGTATATGGTGCACCTTTTCCCTCTGGCCTACCGTGCCGACAGGCAGGAACGCTGAGTCCCATCTCCTCATGGAATAGTCAAGACCTGTTAGATCGCTGTGTCTTCCGTCCCGGTATGTTTAATCCAATAATTTCTACATAACATATTACATACCAGTAAGTTATAGATTTCTGACACCATTTTGTTCCATTTATTGCAGCAGCTCTCTTGACAGTGCTATTTATATCATGTATAATATTAACGAAGTGCGGGGCAGTTGGTCGTGAGTCAAGGAGAAATATTTTATTGGATGTTTGGATGCGCGAGGTCATATCTTCAACTGGATGCGCGACTGGAGAGAAGAAATGATTAAGAAGATTTTTATATCATTGATCATAATTAGCGGCGCAACATTGTGCGTGAATAATGACTGCCTCGCGCAGCCCGCCGATTCCCCCTGGCCGATGTTCGGGCATGATGCCCAGCATACGGGGCGCAGTGACTATGCCGGGCCGCAAACATGCATTCTGGCGTGGAGCTACGAGACAGGCGGCCGCATAACCTCTTCGCCGGCTCTGGACTCAAGCGGTATGGTGCTTGTTGGCTCTCACGACGGCAATATTTACGGATTTGAGCATGCGGGATCATTGATTTGGAGCTATCAACTATTATCTCTGGCGGATTATTCATCTCCCGCCATAGGCGCATCCTCACGAATATATGTTGGGGGGGCTGCCTTGACGGCCATCGGTTCCTTATCATGGAGTTACGATATGGGTGTAGTGGGAGTGCAATCATCTGCGGTAATAGCCCCTGACGAATCAACATATATAGGGACTGAGGACGCACGTCTCTATCGTATGAACTCGACAGGCCGCATCTTGTGGAGTTATGAAACCGGAGGAGCACTGAGATCCAGTCCTGCATTATCTACGGATGCCTCCTGGGTATGCGTGGGGAGCATGGATGCCAGACTCTATACCATACATTCTTCAGGACAGCTACTCTGGACTTTCATAACCGATGGTCCCCCCCTGCAAAGATCTATTGAATCTTCACCCGCTATAAGTTCTGAAAACAATGTATATGTAGGGAACGAATACGGTGCATTTTACGCGATTACGTCTACCGGCACATTGTTATGGACTTTTGAGAGTGAGGGATGGGCTCCAATATCTTCTTCACCGGCCATTGGCTCTGATGGTGTCTACATGGGCGCTGATGATGGCAGGCTTTACAGCATAGGACCGCTGGGTGGTCTTTTGTGGAGCTATAAGAACATCTGTTCTTCCCCAACAGTAGACTCCGAAGGATCCGTCTTTATTAGCGGGAACCCCATCAGTTGTTTTACATCTTCAGGCGCAATGCAATGGAGTTACCATATACCAGGGGGAAGCACATCTTCACCGTCAATAGATGACAGAGGGAGAGTTTATATCGGAGGTGTCGACAACAAGTTGTATGTATTCACCGGCCCCTCACCGACTCCGACCCCTATGCCTACCGCAACACCCACACCGATGGGCACAGAGTGGAAATGTCCGTCTGCCACGGGCCTCATATATAACGATTTTAAATATCCTGAGAAGGCATGCAGCGATGACGAGAAAGATTATGCAACGGCGGTTGGTTGCGCAGAACAAGATTATTATAATTTTAATTTCTCTGTTCCTGAAAATTGTGCCATTAGCGGGATTGCTGTAAAAGTCAAGGCATCGGGAGTTTCAATGACCGAACTCTGCTGGTTGGAAATGAAATTATCATGGAATAAAGGTGATACCTGGACATCGAAGAAGATTAAACATATCGGGGAATTTCAAGAACATGTATTAGGAGGAAATAGTGATAAGTGGGGACGCACATGGAGCCCTGCGGAATTCAGCAATTCAAATTTTCTACTCTATATTAAGTTTTGCGAAGGGCTATCCTACAAGCTGGCTATGTTACAGGTAAGGATTACTTACAGCATTTTTACTCCAACGCCGACGCCTATACCAACCAACACTCCGACTATTACACCTACGAGCACATCAACTTATATACCCGCTCCTGCCATCAGCAGCTACGCCTACGTGACAAATGCGGGGAGCAAGGAGGCGCCGGGGAATACGATCTCGAGGATCGATTTGAGCAGTTTTACGGTTGATCGCACTATCACTGTCGGATTGACGCCGATGGGGATAGCTATCACTCCTGACGGGACCTGGCTCTATGTGGTGAATAATGATTCGGACTCGGTGTCCGTGATTCACACAGGGGATGCGCGGGAGGTTATGAAGATACCGGTGGGTGCGGAACCTCTCGGGATAGCCATAGATCACGCGGGACGCTATGCCTATGTCGTAAACTCCATGGAAGATCCTGAAACGACCAACGGCACGGTCAGTGTGATTGATATTGCCTCTCAAAAGGTGGTTGGCGAGATCACGGTCGGGATGTTCCCCGGATGGGGAATAGCCGTGTCGAATGATGATTCCAAACTGGCGGTTGCCAATATCAATGATAATACGATATATCTGATGGACACGGCGACGAGGTCGCTGATAAATGTGATATCCAGAGTGGACGGCGACAAGCCGATGGGTGTCGCATTCGGCCCGGGAGATGGATGGTTGTACATCGCCTATTTCAGCGACGGGACAGGCGATCACGTGCGGGCTGTTGACCTCAGCGGAGGCAATGCCGATGGCTATTATGATACTGATGGCGAGGGCCCGTTCGGGATATGTTTCCATCCTGAGGGAGGGTGGTTTGTCGTGTCTAATTATTTCGGGCATAATATATTCCACTGCGCCGTAGGGACGGGCGGGAGCGGGATGGTCAATGTGGCAGCGGGGCCGATGTGGGGAGCTTTCACGGCTGACGGGAGTAAATTCCTGATGCCGTGTTTCGGATCATCACAGGGTGCATTCGCGGGCACGGTTGATGTATTCGAATGCAGTGGAGGAACGCCGGCATGGACGAGAAGGGTCAGTGTGGGTATTAACCCGGCGGCGGTGGCAATAGCGAATCGTGCGTTAAGCTATCATCAAGAGATGAAACGGGCTTCGGGGATAGGATTGTTTGTGGAGCCAAAGCTGGCGAGGAGCGGTGACAGCGTCTATCTGAACTATGCAATAATATTGCCGGATGGGGTAAAAAGCATAGATGCAGGAGTAATTGTCGGGGGGGTTGTAAACAACATTCGCTACTATGCCTTTACGTCGGGATTCAGAGGGATGGTGCAGATAAATCCGAACAAGGCCAGTTCCATCCCGAAGGCGGTGAGCAGGACGAGGCTCACCGACGGGCAGAACGGGTTCCTGCGGATCAACGGCTTGCTGGGCGGAGTGAGCTGCAAGTTCTTCATTGCGCTTACGGATACGGGGGGAGGGAAAATAATCTACAGCACATTTTCCAATAGCGTTATGGTCGAGTGAAGGTGTGAAACAGTGGATACTATAGGTAGGGGGTTAAACAGGAGGATAGCGCAGGATAAAAAGAATAGAGGGAAGGGGAGGCAGTAATTGGTCGCGTAGGGGAGATGAAATCTCCTACCCCCCCTTTGAAAAAGGGGGGTAGGGGGGGATTTGCATCAAGAAAATGCGGCAGGATCCCCAAAGCGCCCCTCCCCATAAGTGACTCATTACGGGAGGCAAAGTTTTATTCAAGGCATGTGATAATGCTGCTCAAGAATTGTGTCCTGAATGGATGGGGGCTAGAAATATTCCGCGTGTTTGGTGGCGCGGTTGAGCAAATGTCAAGGATAAAGATTTGACCCCAGACTGCTCGGAAACTAACAAAGAGAGGGTGGTCGTGTAATGAAAAAAATTATGGTTTTCATGATGGCTGCGGCGATTACATTCTGGGTTTTCGGATTTTGCTACGGCCAGCTCGCCGATTCTCCGTGGCCGATGTTTCACCATGATGTAAGACATACAGGCCAAAGTCCATACAAAGGCTCGCTCGCCGCAGGGCTGAAATGGAGTTTTTATACTAACACAATTGATTCCTCGACTGCTATAGGTTCCGATGGCTCGATCTATATCGGCGATCAAAGTGGGGGATTTTACGCAATTAGCTCGGCCGGATCACGGTTATGGGCTTATAGTAGCGGAACTATTATTTCTTCATCGCCAGCTATAAGTTCAAGCGGGTCGCTTTATTTTGGCTCCTGGAATAATCGGCTCTATTGCATAAAATCAAGTGGATCTCTGTTGTGGAGTCATAGAACCGGGGATTCTATTACCTCATCGCCCGCTATCGGTTCGGACGGGGCGATCTATATCGGCTCTCGTGATAACCGCCTCTATAGCATAAACTCCAATAGATCACTGATGTGGAGTTATGAAACAGGTCACAGGATCGACTACTCTTCGCCCGCCCTAGGACTGACCGGAGTGATTTATATCGGTTCCTGGGACTGTAATCTCTACAGTATCAATTCCAATGCATCTTTAGCCTGGAGTTACAGAACTATTGGAAGGATTGATTCCTCGCCCGTGATCGGCTCGGACGATACGATTTATATTGGTGGTCTTTATTGCATTAATTTCAATGGCTCCCTGTCATGGAGATATGATATTGCTCTAAGATACTCATCGCCGTCAATAGATTCAGAGGGAAGGATTTATATCGGTTCCGAATCGAATGATTTCTACAGCATAAATTCCGATGGAACGCTGCGATGGACATATAGAACTGACGGTGCAATTGATTCCTCACCTGCGATAGGCTCGGATGGGACGATCTATTTTGGCTCCGCGGATGGAGGCCTTTACAGTATCAGCTCTGATGGCTCATTTTCATGGAGATTTGAAACGGGAGGGGCTATCCAAAAGTCCTCGCCGGCCATAAGTTCAGAAGGGACTGTCCATATCGGTAATTGGGCGGGTGCGTTATGCGCCATTTTCGCGGATACCCCAACCCCGACCAACACTCCCACAATTACGGAGACGCCGACAATCACACCTACTCCGACAATTACCCCTACGCAAACGCCCACACCTACAATTACACCGACAAGAACACCGACTGCAACCCCCACAAGGACTCCGACAGAAACACCTACCAATACGCCCACAAATACTCCTACGCGAACCCCGACGAATACACCAACAAATACACCTACGAGTACACCTACTCCAACAAACACCCCTACACCTACTCCAACAAACACGCCCACCCACACACCCACGGCGCAGTCTGTCGGCGCATACGCCTATGTAACAAATGCGGGGAGTGATACGTCGCCAGGAAATACCTTATCGAGGATTAATATGTCAACCTATGCGGTGGATACCATCACGGTGGGAAGAAGGCCTATGGGGATAGATATTTCGCCGGACGGCGAATGGGTGCTTGTTGTCAACAATGACGACGACACGGTCTCGGTCATCCGGACGGGCGATGCGACGCAGGTAGTGACTATACCTGTCGGCGTGGAACCTCTCGGCATCGCAATAGATCATGCCGGCCGGTACGCCTACGTGACAAACTCCACGGACACGCCGCTTACAACGCAGGGAACGGTGAGCGTGATTGATCTCTCGACATTTGCTGTGGTTGACACCCTCACTGATGGTATAGGAAAGTTTCCGACGGAAGGCATTGCGATCTCCAATGATGACAGCAAGCTGGCAGTGGCCAATTTCAATGATGACTCGGTTTCCATCATCGACACATCCACGCGGCAGGTGACACAGGAGATTGTGCGGGAGGATGGGTTTGCGCCGATGGACGTCAAATTCGGGCCGGGAGATACGAGATTGTATATCGCGTATTACAGCGATGGTACGAACGATCATGTGAGTTCCATTGATCTCGCGGGGAGCGGGCCTGATATATATTATGACCAAAGTGGTGATGGCCCTGTGAGTGTGGATTTCCATCCCGGGGGTGTGTGGTTTGTTGCGTCTAATTATGTAGGGAATGGGGTGTACCACTATAATCTGCAATCAGGCGCGACCGGAACGGTAAATGTCGCCGCGGGTCCGTTCAGGAGCGCATTCACTGCTGACGGTAGCAGGTTGCTTGTCCCCTGCTTCCGCTCGTCGGGGGATATCCACCCGGGTGTTGTGGAGGTATTCGATACATCGGGCGGCACACCCACCCGGATAACGAGGGTCAGCGTGGGGGTGAACCCGTTGGCGGTGGCGATAGCGAATCAGGCCTTGAGTCATCCGGTGTCGCGGAGGGATGCATCGCAGGTGAATCTTTTTGCCTCACCCAAGTTGATCAAGAGCAGTGAGGGGGTGTATTTGAAATATGCGGTGGTATTGCCCGATGGCATATCCGGTGTGGATGTGGGTGTTATTGTGGGTGGTGTTCTGAGTAATGTGTACTACTATGCTTTCACGTCAGGGTTCAGGGATATGGTGCCGGTAAACCCGAACAGGATAAGCTCCATCCCAAAGGCAATAAGCAGGATGAGGCTCACCAATGGGATGAACGGGTATCTGAGGGTGAGCGGACTGCCGGGCGGATCGAACTGCCAGCTCTTTGTCGGTCTCACCGATGCGAAGAGCGGGAAATTGATCTACAGCAACTTCAGCAATACTATTGCCGTGGAATGACCCTCGCCCTTCCCTCTCCCTGGAAGGGAGAGGGAAAATGAGGAGGGGCCCTCCCTGATCGGGAGGGAAAAGCAAGAGGGGAGAGTAAGAAGAAGTAATGGGTCACCCATAGAGGGGGGAAACATAATGTTATGTTGTAGGGGCGCGATTTATCGCGACCGGGTTCGATAAATCGAACCCCTGCAATTATAGTCCCCACCCAAGACTTACTCATTACAGGAAGAACTCTCCCAAAGAAGATAATGAAGATTAGGGAATCAAAATACAAAAAGGAAAAGACCTTAACTCTGACCCTTTCCCTCTGAGGGGCAGTAAATAGCTAATCGTATAACGCCCTTGTTCCGGCCCATGCAAAAGGGTGGGGGAAAAGGAAAGGAGGGAGCTCCATTTTAATCTCTGCTCTTTGAAACGTGTAGGACATTGAACGTGAGACGAGACGTCGCGTGCCGGTGACAATCCTTTCGACTTCGGGGGAGGGGATGGTATACTGTCTGCCGTATCGCGCACTCACGTGTGCGTTACGGCAGCGGTTGGAGAGATTCATTAGGGCATTTTGCACGTGTGTCCAGCCCCTCGCTCCTGAGACCTCGGGATCGAAGGAAGGAGACTGAGTGCCTCCTGGGAAAGTGATGCGTTACGCCTCGGGCGGTCGATCTCGATAATGAAAAAAGCCTTCCTCTGTCTGGGAATTGCGCTTTCATATTCGTTTCTGCCGCACTCTCTCTTTGCGGATGAGGCTCGTTACGAGCTGCACCTCGCATCCGGCATCGCGGCCATGAACACGCTGGATTTCCTGAACGCGATCAAGGAGTTTGAGAGCGCGCTGAGGGAAAAACCATCCGACATCAAGGCTCGCTTCTACATCGGGTTCTGCTACAACCGCCTCGGGAACCAGAAAAAGGCCATCCCCCTACTCGAAGAGATCGTAAAAGAAGATCCATCGTACATTGAGGCCCGGGAGGAACTTGGCATCGCCTTTTACTATGCCAGGGAATACCCGAAGGCGCGCGAGCTTTTGGAGAAGGTGAGGGAGGAGCAGCCGGAGAATGCCCAGGCCTGCCACTATCTTGGCCTCGCGTGGCTCGCGATGGACGACTTTGACAGGGCGAAGGAGCTCCTTGCTTCGGCAGCCAAACTGGATTCATCCTATGAGGGACAGGGGGCTTACCAGCTGGGATTGGCATATCTCGCGAAGGATCGCGTCGAGGAAGCCGTGGAGCAGCTTGAACGTACCCATCAGTTGCTGCCGGCGTCGGAGGAAGGGATGGATGCGGCAAGCATGGCGAGCAGTCTCAGGCAGCGGGCGAAGCCCAGGCGGGTATGGGGCGACGTGCGGTCGCGGTATGAGTACGACGACAATGTGGTGCTCAATCCCAACGATAGCACCGTGCTCGATATAACCGACCAGGCCGATTGGAGATATTCCACCACGTTCACGCTGAACCTCGACCAGCCGGTGAACAAGTACATGGATCTGGAAAGTCGCTACCAGTTTGTACAGTCCGTTCACAACCACCTCGGCGATTTCAACCTCCTGGGGAACGATCTGCTCAACGGGGTGCAGTTCAAGCTTCCCCACGCCGCTCCCTATGTGGGGTATCGGTATGAATATTATTTCCTCGACGACTGCAAACAGAGCTACCTCCGGAGCAACACGGTCATCTCGAGCTTCACCATCCCGGAGACCTGGAGGGCGTTCACGATCCCGTTCTACAATTTCAGAAGGGACGCTTTCATGTTGCCTTTCGTTTTTGATGAGGACAACAGGAGCGCGTTCAACCACACGGTGGGGGTCGATCAATATTTTCTTGTCACGGAGGATGCGCGACGGTGGCTGCGTGGAGGGGTCTATTACGACAGGAACGACGCCGAGGGAATCAACTATGTGTACAATGGCCTGAAGATATCCGGGGAACTCTCGACGGCGCTCGTGGGCGATGTGTTCCTCAATTTTGAGGCGGAGTACTACATACGGAATTATATGGAGAGCACGTATCACAGATATGACGACCAGCAGAATTACACCGTGACGCTCGCGCGGAGGATCAACAAGTATCTGGAGCTGGGGCTCCAGTACGAACTTGTGGTGAACGATTCGACGGTGGCGCTGTTCCAGTATCAGAGAGATATATATTCGATGCTGGCAACGCTGAGGTACTGAGAATGAAGAGGAGGTGCGTCATGAAAGGAAGATTCGTGATGTGCGGCGCAGGGATACTACTGATGGTGGCGCTCTGCTCCACGGCGGGGGTGGAGAAGGTGGGGACGATCGTGGCGTTGAAGCCGCCGGTGATGATCGAGAGGAATGGGGTCGAATCTGCCGCGAATCTCGGAGATGAGATCCATCTCAAAGATGTGGTCACGACAGGTATCGCAGGAAGGGCAAAGATTCTTTTTGACGGCAAGGTCATCCTGGTTGTGGCGGAGAACACGACGATCGAAATCACAAAGCATCTTTTTGACATCAAACAAAACACCGCCAACAGCATCTTCGATCTCAAGAGCGGGCTCGTCCGCGCGATACTCGAGAAGTATCACAATACCAGCCTCGACATCAGCTCGAGAAATGCCATCGCGGGGGTGCGGGGAACCGATTTCCTCATGAGGTACACATCTGAGAAGGAGATGACACAGGTGTACGTGCTGAGGGGAGTTGTTGAGGTGAAACAGCGCCTCGAGACCATGCCCGGCGCGGTTTCCTTGAAAGAGAATCAGTGGATGGAAATCGCCGCCGGTAACCCTCCGGGAGCTCCGCAGATGTTGCCCAAAGAATCCGCGGAGACGTTGAGAGGCGAGACGTCGTTACCCGAACAGGTGAGCTCGAAGTCGCAAAAAGCGTTTAAGCCGGCGGCTCGAAGCGATGCAGGGGAGAAGGCCCGCGAGAAGCAGATGAAGAAGGCCGCGGGAGAAGGGACGATCATCAAGGCGCAGAATCCGCAGGTATCCGTTGTCGGGCAGGATCTTATTCTTCCCTCAAGCGTCGGAGGAGGACCGGGGGGCGGTACATCCGGCCTGGCGGGAGGAGCGGCATCAGCAGCGAGCTCTGTCGGCAGTGCGAGAGGCTTGCCTGGCGGTTCCGGTGTCAGGGTTGATCAGGGCGGCCGGCCGGGAGGGATAGGGCCTGCGGTGGGGCGCCCGGGAGGGTCCGGGGGAGTGTCGGATATTCTGGGGAGATAAAGCAAGAGTCTTTTTGAATTTCAGATAGTGCTCTATGATGAGTTGTACGCATCAATTTAGACTGATCTATTCATCAACCCGATATTAACATTATCCAAATATTCATAACACATTGCATTGTAGGGGCTTGATCCTTCGGCAAGGTCCCTTCGACTTCGCTCAGGGTCTTCGACAGGACAAGTTTTATCAAGCCCGTTCTCAACCTGGGTTCGATAAATCGAACCCCTACACTACGCAGATGAATAGTTCGGATTGTCACACTCCCTGACACTTGAATTCCCCCTGCACGCATGAGCATATTCTGCACCACGAGGTTGTTTTCCAGAGAACGGATAGCCTGGATTATTCATCAAACATAAAAAGGCAATTTCAACGGACCAGAGAGTGCAACCGCGGATTCCCCGGATTGAACGGATTATAAGCAAGAGTCCGCGTAATCCGCGGTTAAGACGCTAAAAGTTGATGAATAGATCAGGATCGTAAGGGGTCACTTATGGGGGGTACATTGCTTAATATGTCATTCCTGCGAAAGCAGGAATCCAGGTTTCATAGTGGATCCCCGCTTTCGCGGGGATGACAAGTAAAAGGGATACCCCCCAAGACTGACCCATTACTCAGGATCGATAGAAAAGCTTGTCTAACGGCCTATTTTATTATATCATAGTAACGTTCTTAAGCTCCCCTGACAGTGTGAGCGCCTCAAGGCAGTTGTGTGCATAAAGTCACCCTTCAGGGGGGGCGTTACGCTTGGAATAGGCAATGTTGTGCGCCGCGGCGTGCACTGCGGAGTACCAAGGCAGCGCGCGCACGACACCAGGCGGCATCGCGTGGTGCCCGTGGTTTCCTGGCGAACGGATAAGAAGCTCACACTTTTTGTTGCATAACCCTCAAGAAATCGGGTGCAATCAATGGCGTTGTTTAAGGCATTCCCTTGGGGTAGGATAGTGATAGTCGCGTGCGTTATCATCGTCCTCCTTGCCCTGTACCACTTCCAGTTCGAACTCCTCCAGCAGGCCGAGTTTAAAATCATAGACGCGAAGTTCAAATTCCGCGGAGAACTGAAACCGAATAATCCGATTACGCTCATTGCCATTGACAGGAAGAGTATCAAGGAACTGGGTAAATGGCCGTGGGACAGGAGAGTGATTGCGCAGATGATTCGGGATCTCTCCCAGAAGGGCCCCGCGGTTATCGGCATGGATATGCTCTTCAGCTCGCCGGACCGCAATCGCGACGCCGACGAGGAGCTCGAGAAGGCCATCGAGGACTCTGGGAGGGTTGTCATCAGTTGCTTTTTTAATTTCAGCTCATCCGAATTGACTATCCAGCCCAGGGAAGAGTTTGAGCGGACCCTGGGGCTTCTCTCGGCCTTCAGGATTCCCCTTATCAGCAATATATCCGCCCGCGAAGTGGAATCGAAAGTTCCTGAGGCAGTGGAGGCTGACGCGAATATCCCCGCCGTCAGCGAGATCATCGCAGGCTGCGGTTGCTACAATGTATGCCAGGAGAGAGACGGCAGGGTGAGGCGCATACCGCTGATAGTACGCGCGGGGGGGAGTTACTATCCGCACTTCTCCGCAGCTGTGCTCAGAGAGCGCTTAGGGGTAGACAATCTCCGGCTGGTTTTGAAAGGGCCAAACCCGCTCTTCCTCGAGATTGGAAGTTTGAGAATTCCCACGGACAGCTCCGGGCAGCTCTTTGTGAACTACTACGGGCCTGCACGGACTTTCGAAACCTATTCGGCTTCGGCATTGATTGCCGGCACCTTGCCTGAAAGGGCGATCCGGGGGAGGATAGTGCTCGTGGGGGGGACAAGCCCGAATGATTTTCAGATGCTGCATACACCTTTTGAACCGCAACTCTCGAGCATCGAACTCATGGCGACATCCATCGACAACATGCTGTGCTCTCGCGCGCTTATTGAATCGCCATGGACCATCGAGTTCACCGTTTCGTGCATCATCGGGTTCCCCATTCTCCTCTGCCTGTTCATGCCGAGGCGGGGCAGGACACTCGTGGGTCTGGGGATTGCCCTCCTGTTCTTCACCGTATTCCTCGCGTTCAACCTTTACCTCTTCTGCGCCGCGAACATGCAAATGAACACGACGTACCCGCTGCTTGCGATCTTCAGTTCTTACCTGGGGATACTGCTCCATACGAGTATCAGCCATGAGCGCCGCTCCTCGCGCCTGATTCGCTCGGTGAACGAGGTGGGTCTGGCGATCAGCAGCATTCTCAATGTCAACGAATTGTTGCCTAAGATACTCGAGTCCATGATGCGGGCGGTGGAAGTGAACAGGGGGATGCTGCTCACCTGCAACGGGGGCGGCGAAGAGAATAGAAACCTGCGCCTTGTGTGCCAGCAAAACATGCCGGTCGCGGGGATCGAGAGCGAATTGTTCACGTACGTGAGGCAGATAATCTCCCGCGTGTGTACGGAGAGAAAAAGCATCATCATTGGCGATGTGAGCCGTTCGGATATTGATGTGAACGGTATGAATAAGGGCGATATCCCGACCTCCATCTTCTGCATGCCGCTCGGGCACGGAGGGAAAGGCCCTGTGGGGATTGTGTATATGGAGAAGACATCGCGCGGCGATGATCTATGGGATGAGGATATACGGTTTATCGACTCGATGGCTACTCAGGCTGCGATTGCGATCGAGAACGCATCAATGTATTCAAGCCTCCAGAAGGAGGAGGAGAAGCTTCGCGAGGAGGTCATCCATCTCAAGAGGGAAGTCGGAGAGACACAGCGGGCGAGCTACATTGTGGGGAAGAGCAAGGCCTTGACGGAGTGCCTCCAACTCGTCGAGAGAGCCGCATCGAGCGATATCACGGTGCTTGTCGAAGGGGAAACGGGCACCGGCAAGGAGCTGATTGCCAAGGCGATTCACTTCACCGGCCCGAGGAAGGATAAGCTGTTCATCGCACAGAATTGCAGCGCGCTCCCGGAAGCGCTCCTCGAGAGTGAGTTGTTCGGACATAAGAAGGGAGCATTCACCGGGGCGGTGCAGGATAAGAAGGGGTTGTTCGAGCTGGCTGACGGGGGGACGATATTCCTGGACGAGGTTGCCGACATGTCCCCCGTGCTCCAGGCGAAGCTCCTCAGGGTACTGCAGGAAGGCATGATCCGGCCCGTGGGTGATGTGAGAGAGAAGAGGGTAAACTTGAGGATCATTTCCGCAACGAATAAGGATCTCGCGGAGGGGGTAAAGGCGAACCGCTTCAGGGAGGATCTATACTATCGACTGAACGCATTCACCATAAAAGTCCCCCCCCTCCGAGATAGAAGAGAGGATATTCCGCTCCTTGTGATGCAGTTTATTGAGAGGATTAAGGAGCAGTTGAAGAAGAATATCACCGGGATAACCAAGGAGGCGATGGCCAGGCTGGTCGCCTATGATTTCCCCGGTAACGTGAGGGAATTGGAAAATGAGATTGAAAAGGCGGTGGTAATGACCACCGATGGAGATGCGATTACCGCGGCTGTTCTCTCCGAGAAGATTACCGGTGCCGCAGCGGCGGCTGAGATTGTGGGAGAGCGGGCCCCCAAGGATCTCAGCCTCAAGGACGCGATTGCGATCCTGGAGAAAGAATGGATCATGAAGGCGTTGAGCAAGTGCGAGAACAATAAGTCCAGGGCAGCCAGGGAGTTGGGTTTAAGCCGCGTTGGATTGGAGAAGATGATGACGAGGCTCAAGATGGATTAGTGCAAAAGCGGTGTCTTGCCCCTACGGGCATTCCAATTAACGAGGGCACATCCTTCAGATGATCCATGTTTCGGCCTTTAGCCTGATCTATTCATCAACTTTTAATGTCTTCACCGCGGATTACGCTGATTACGCGGATTCTTGTTTGTAATCCGCCCAATCCGCAAAATCCGCGGTTTCATACTTTAATCCATTAAAATTGCTCTTTTATGCTTCCAATGAATAATCCAGGCTAGCGGCCAAAAGCTGGAAAATTCCCTCACCGGACTTTAGACTCAGGTTTCCGTGTTCATCCGTGGCTTAACATCGCATTCTCTTTTCTAATCCGCCCAATCCGCAAAATCCGCGGTTGAACATATTAATCCGTTGAAATTGCTCTTCTCTATTAAAGGTATGACACCGTGCCCAGTCAGCCCGACTGGAAGAGTATCAACTCGACTCCCCGAGTGCTAATACTATCCTCTCCGAGCCGCTACTCCATCGTGGCGCTATTGGAAATCTCGACAGGGAAGGAGCTGTTGATAAACTGCCCCGTGGTCTGATCGACGAAAGCCGCCGCGAATACCCACCGCGTCCCCGCCAGTCCGGACGGCACCGAAAGCGTGAAGCTGCCCGAGGTTTGTGTTCCGCCCAGGGGGAAGATCGCGCCGGTCCACGCCGGCTTTGCGGTCCTCGAACTGTAGAGTCGCGTCGCGAGAGTGCGGGTGAAGAGATAAAGCGTTTTGGCGGAGGAGATCTCGGAAACCGTAGAGGGCCGATCAGAGACGGAACTGCCTTCCGCTGCGGCGAAGTAGATGGCCAACGGCCTTTCCATGAGATTGAAGCGTTTGTCAGGATCGACATCCCACGTGAGTTTCAGAAGCTCGTTCCCGTGGTACGTGCGCCCGGTTACGTGCAGCTCGATAAAATTAACGAGCGTGGGAGTGGCGGAGGGTGTAGGCGTCTCTGTAGGTGTGGGCGTCGCCGCAACAATATCTCTTATTACATCGCTTTTCGGGTCATAATATCTGTCAGCAACTCCATCGCAGTTCGAGTCGTAGCTCCAGTCCGGTGTTCCGTCACCACTTATATCCTTCAGTGCGATAGCAGCGATACAGCCATTATCCGGGTCCCAGTATACCTCCGGAATAAGATCACCGTTCGGGTAAATAATGACATCACCATGCGTGTCTATAAAGTGCTCGATAGTATGGTCTCCGTCTCCATCAACGGAAAGTACTGCATTTGACAATCTGTCCGGATCGAGATAGAACTCATAACCATTGGCCAGTCTATGATCTTTATCCAAAGCAAATTCGAGATTTCCATCACCGTCCACATCGGCGCTCTTTGCGAGGGGCGTTATTGTTGCGGTAGGTGTCACTGTGGGGGTGGTTGTCGGTGCGGAGGTGGGCGTGTCGGTCGGTGTGAGCGTCACGGTTGGCGTCTCTGCCGGCGTCTCCGTAGGTGTGGCAGGCGTCCCGCCCGGCTTAGGATTGGAAGTGCTAAATACACCGCAATCGTAATACACAATCGCACCCGACGGCACCGTATATAGTGAATCATCGTCCCCGTAGTATGTTGCAGAACTTGCCGTAGACGCATTCCACGACCGCACATAATATTTTTCCCCCTCCGAAACAGCAATCTTTATATCGTAGAAGTAGCCGGCACCACCCGCTGCGTCAGAAATTGTTGTCGTGTCTGCGAGCAGATCGTCACCGGTGGGGTTTCCATTCCCGTCGGGAGGGCTTATTACGTTGTCGCCGCCATCCTTGATAAGCTGTATCAAATCCTCGAGCGGCAGAATGTCACCATTCTCATCGGTCATTTGTGCTGCATTATGGTAATCGAGCGATTTCCCATAGGCGAAAGTCGTCAAGGCGCACACACAGATGCCACAAATGAATACGCCCTTTGAGAGAAGGGAAATGCTTCCGCGCCTGCCTTTGTACGTACACTGTATTCTCATACGAATTTGTTCCTTTGATTGAATTATCCCATCGCGATAGTGTGTAATCTCATCCTTTGTTCCTCAACTCCTCAATTGGGCGGCGGGGAATATGCTTTCGTGTAATCCCATGTCCACTCCGGCGGCGTCGAATTTTCCCTGTTGGCAATCATGTACGCCCTGCCGGGCTCGAGCCTGAATGACGTCCCCGGATTGATAAACAGCCACTGCGAAGTGGTCGTCTTATACCACGTTACATGATCGAATTCACCGGTTGAGAGATTGAACTCGTATATCAAATCGGATAACGCGGTGATATTCGCCCCCTTGAAGCCGCTTTCCAGTAGGTTTGAATTGCCCAAACTCACCGATACGGGGTATCCGGAACCTACATACGTCAATTGAGCCTTGCCCGAAGTGCCCCTAATCGACAGTGACCGATCTTCCGTGGATACTTTGCCTACAAACCAGATATTCTGCGACGTTGTGAGTGAATTCGTATAGAGAAGGCCCTCATCCGCCTGTAGCGTGGCCGGCTCGGTATTCCCAATGGCAACCCAGCCGCTCGCGCTCTTCCAAAACCTGATATCGAACTCTTCCGTCGCGGGATTGAATTTGTTGATCCTGTCGCTCAGGGCCGGTATGGCGGGTGTCCCTGTATGCCCCTGCCCCCCGAAAACAGCGCTCATCCCCGTGTCATATTGCACAAACGGGAGAGATGCAGACGTCAGCGAGTTGGCGGAGCCCGAACTGTGCATCGCCACCTTGTATTCTCCCACCGTGTCGTAGGAGTATAGTGTGGTACCGTAGCAGGCTATCTTATAGTACCTCTGATCAACCGAAGAGGGATGGCTCCCGGTTTGTGAGCCATCGTCAACCCATACCGCGCTGGCACCTGTGGCCGTCACATCGGCAACATCCAGATATACTCCTCCGAGCGTATTTGCATAATATACATCGTAGGCCTCTCCCGGCCGGCTATCCCATGTGATTGTGATGTTTCCCGCCGGCGTTGAATTGTTGTTGCGGGTAATATTCGTTATTACAGGCGGCACAGGCGGTGGCGTCTCCGTAGGAGTCCCGGTCGGCGTCACAGTCGGTGTCTCCGTAGGCGTATCGGCCGGCGTAGGAGTCATTGTTGGCGTCCCAGTAGGTGTTGGTGTCTCAGTCGGAGCAGGCGTGAAAGTGGTGGTCGGGGTAGGCGTCGGCGTCAGCGTGATCGAGAATGAATCTAATAGATTCCCATCTTCTATATTCTCGTCTTTGCGCCACGATTGGAAGTGAAGAGAGGTTCCCGATAGATCAACGGTGCAGAAATGGTGTGTACTCTCGGTGTACTGCTGGATTTCCGAACTGCCGGTGCCGTAGAGCGGCCCACCGCCCCCGCCGGTGACGATATACGAGATGTTATTCTTGAGGCTTCTCTCGTATATGTGGGCGTGACCATTAAATACTATGTGCACTCCATAATTCTCAAGAAGCGGCACGAGGTAAGTGTCTACATCCGGAGTGTTGCTATAATCCCCCGAGACATACGCAGGAAAGTGAAAGAAGACAAAGCGCCAGGGCTGCGTTGTGTTTGCAAGGTCGTTCTGGAGCCATGCGTATTGATCGGTGCCGTAAATATAGGGGCTATTCGTATCGAGAATAACGAAATGGGCGTTGCCGTAGTCAAAAGACCAGAATCTGTTATAGGGAGGGAAGCAGAATAGATCGGTTACCCAGTGCGCAAATCCTTCATGGTTTCCGGGTGCGACGGCAAAAGGAACACTGTTGAGAAGATTAGACGCAGGGGTGAAGAACTGGTCAGCCCATTGGCCATAGTCGTAGCCATTACTCTGCATATCCCCTACGTGAAGGACCAGTCGGGGATCGGAGGCGAGGATCGAGTCCGCGACAGCTTTATGGGTTACGAAATTATTTTGACTGTCACCATATACTGCGAAGCGGAACTCCGCGCCTGAGTGCACGGCTGTGGGAAAAGTGTGGTCCTCACTTGATATACCCGCGGTGGTCACCTTGTAATGGTACGTTGTCGCGGGGGAAAGGCCGGTCAGCTGTACCTGGTGGACATACGTTGGTCCGTCGGGAAAATAGGTCGAGTATTCGCCGGATATGTGAGAGCCGTAACCGGAGGTCTCGCCATAGTCCACGCGGCTGCTTGATCCCCTATCGGTTTCCCAGCAGACACGGATAGAGATCTCAGTGACCGTCTGTAGATATGGCCCATGGGTAATTGTCGCGGTAGATGGAAAACTGGTTGGATCCAATGGGCCGGTACCGGCTTCATGCTCCAGCCCGTCGCTGAAGCCATCGTCGTCGGTATCACGACAGGTGGGGTCGGTCCCTATATTGACCTCCTCCTCGTCGCTGAGCCCGTCCTCGTCGGTATCGCCACGGTTAGGGTCGGTCCCTCTGTGGTTGATCTCCTCCTCGTCGGTGAATCCATCACCATCGGTATCCTCGGCCCTGACGAAAATGGCGCTGGTGAGAGCGCTCTCCTCGTCCTCCTCCAGGACAAACCCGAAGTAGAAATCGCCAGGAGCCGCTTCCTCATCTATATAGGTGAGCGTGTGCGCGGTTGCATGGACGTTCGTTGCCCGCGTGACCATGCTCCCGTTCTTGTAGATCCGCAACTCCTTCAGGTAATCCGTGCCGCCGTCCTGCGCATGGAGACTAAGCGTCAGAGGCGAATAGCTACCGATATTTACCGCCTCTCCCATGATATAGCTATCCCCCGCACCTCCCGTGGCTCCGAACATGAGATCGAGGGGATTTGCGAGAAAATCCGTGTCCGAGGAGACGTATGTCCTCCTCATCTGAAGGGCATCAATGATGCTATCGCGTGTCAGGCTCGTTGCAAGCGCAACCGTGTTAAACCGGGTCCATGATTCGTACCAGGTCCCGCTCGCATAATCTCCTAAATTTACTCCGGGATGCGAGTAGGTCCCGTTCTGATCGCGCGCCGCCCACGTGTCGCGCAGACAATTGGGTTTGCCTTCCACATGGCGATAGATCAAATCCAATCCTCCGCTTTTTTCCGGATTAGCCTCCTCAAGACACACGTCGTATTCCAGCACGTCTCCCTCTTGTATCGTGCAGTTCTCTTTCGAGAACGTGCAATATAAGAAGCAGTTCCCGACCCCGTTACTTGTCCCGTGCAACTTTAATACGGTGTCACCGTCAACCCCGCCCCACTCCTGCGCTACCAGGGCAGTTCCGCTGTAACCGTTGATTAAATCCACATAATTATCCGAAGGGGCGCCGTTTGTGTACGCCGCTACCCGCGTCACTCCGCCGTTCGTGATCCTCACATTGTCCACGTACATCGTGTAATCCCCCGCGACGTTTGACTCGAGCGCCGCATCCCATCGAATGATCTCGCGCCCCGCCTGGCTGCTGAGATCGAATTTTCTTCGCGAACCCAATTCTCCCCACCTCGTGTTGTGTGTATCCTTTGAACCATCCACACCGACGAGCCATCCCTTTTCAATGGCCTCGACATATTTGGCGATTTCGCCCTTGAGCTCGTTTTTATTCAGTGCAGGGGGGAACTCGCCCCGAACCTCCATTAACCTCATCGCCCATGCCCCTTCCGTGGAGAAGGCAAGATCACCCCAGCCACCCCACAAGGCGGGGTGGTTAAAATGCCCGAATGCATGCTTATTGAGGAGTTTGGTGTCGAAAAGATCCTGATAAAACATTTCCGTGTCGCACGTTGTTATGAAACGGGGAGCCATGTAGACATTCCCATGTGCACCACCCGCAATCGTCCACTCGTAGCCGTACAAAGCAATGAAGGAATCGTCCTGATTGGCCGCATCCGCTTCTATTTTCATCTGATCATACGTTTCCTGTGTAAAGGGTAAATCCCGCGGGCCGCATTCCTTCGAGGGATATTTATGATCAGTTACGGCGTAAAAATCCAGATGCGCCGTATCCCGCGCATGCGCATATGCGGCTGCGGGTGTTGAGCCCGCCACACCATCAGAAAAGCCCGTATGGCTGTGGATGTCGCCGTAATAATAGCTGTATTCCTCGGCAACGGCATGAGAGCCCACACACAGCAGAGTAAGGGAAAAAATGGCACACCTTCTCACTATATATGCTCCTTTGGAAAGAGGGGCGTTACAAAACCTGTGATCGATTCACTCCAGGTATAAAGGGAAGCAAAATGTGTGCCAAAATAGAATATTTGCAAAAATTATTTTTGCAAATGACGCTATATGCTCTATAAGAATAAGTTGCAACAAGGTATATTCTTATCATTGATACAAAATATTCAATCCGCTCTACGCAAACTGTACTGTTCTTGAACACCACTGTTCAATTATTGAACACCTGGGTTTGCGGATTAAAAATGAAATAGTTCATGAGTAATGTAATAAATGTAAAGCATGCTGAGCTGGCGCAATTCCAAACGGCTTCTATTAATGAAGATAGTAACTATTTATGCTGCGCCAAGGGGAGGGCTATTCTTCCGGATACAAAACTCCACGCTAAATTTGCTGCACGCGGACATTTGTCGTTGCGAAGGCCTTTATGAGCTTCATTACGGCGAAACATCGGCCATGAACTATCTGCCGACCATGCCTTGAAAATAACCAGTAGGATTAGTAATACGATTACAATAGAAATGATCAGGTCAATGTAATGGGTCAGTCTCGCGGGGGTGCGAATTCTAAAACATGTCACTCCTGCGGAAGCAGGAGTCCAAGCTTCATGCTGGATCCCCGCTTTCGCGGGGATGACAATTGAACTGAATGCTCCACCAAGACTGACCCATTACAGGTCAATCAGCCATACGAGTACAGGATGCCACCATTGAAGTAGGGATGTCCCCTAGACTATTCTCTAACTGGCTGTATTTCCATTATCCTGGCCGCGTAACACAACCTCATCAGGTAGGATTCTTCAGGTTTTGGGCTGAGAGGTGATACGCGCACCTCTGCACTCACGCAACAGGGAGACAGGGAATCCCGCGAAACTCAATTCAATTTACATTGAGGCTGATTCTCTCAATTTTCAGATTTGTACTGGAACTGTCCTTGATATATTCTGCAATGCGTTCTCTCTCGTCCTCGCTCAAATCTGCGAAACGGACCCCCAATCCCATCTGGCAATGATCGCTGCTGAGTCTCGCGAGAGCACCGTCCACATTGAGCCCTTTCTTCGTGTTGAAAAGCTCAAGATCATTTATTGGCATGCCTATTGCAAACGCAAAGCTCCCGCTATCGTTAAATTTATTGAGATATTCAACAAGCGCACCGCTGACGCTCAGGTTGGTAACGACGCCTCTGAATGCCATGTGCTGATCGCCGCTGCGTATATTGAATTTTGTTGGAGCGCAGACGCTCACCCGCTGGTTGGACCTTCTCTCCTCGGTGGCGGAGATGGGCGGCGCTAATCGAATTTTGAATTCCTCCGCCGCTTCCTCGCAGGTTCTATAGTAGCGCACCTCTTCGCTATACTTACTGCTTCGCAGCATTTCAAAGAGCTCCTCGGACAGATTGCAGAGGACAACGTTCTTGAAGGCGGCGGCTTTAGCGAGTGCCTCGAGTCCCATGCTGTCAATCGAATCTACCTTGGAGAGGTCAAGAAGAACTTTGCCTTTCTTCAAGGCCTGAGACCAGTAGCTGACAGACCGTAAAAAATCATTGCTGGAGTAGCCGCAGATTCTTCCCTCGACCTCGAGAACCATTCCGTTGTTCCGAAAGTTAGTTTGCATTAACAAATCTCCTTTTTTCCTGATTATCTGCTCGATAATGTTCATTTCTTGACCGTTCATACCAGTTTTTACGCTGCCTTGCACGGCCTAGAGACACTTATTGATATAGCAACTACTGTGCCAAAAAGGGCTTTTATAGCGATATTTTTAAAATATTTTTAATACCATGCAGGAGAAAGTATTACAATTATTGACAAAAATATCAGAGTACTTTATACCTTTTGGATAAGCTTGATTGTATACTTTGTTTACATCTAAAAAAGCTATAATTGATAACTTTGTTTACAGTTTGCATATTTAAACTTTATAAAAATATATTTGTCAATAGAAATAACGGCTAAATATTGTGCAATTTCTCAATGGCATACTATGCCCAGGGTGTCCAGTCGGAAGGCTCAACACATACTATCACTATGGCGCCTGACGGAATGTTTATTATTGCCTAGAGTTCAACCTTTCAGCACCACCCTGGACGCATGGCTGGTGGTGACTATCCCTGAGAACACGCTCTTTTCATGGTTCCCTGGCAGGGGTCTGGTCCCGGGTATCGTACCCGCAGTACGCGGGATGAGATAGACCCATGGTTGCAGGGGGGTGCTCTTTTCTATTCAGGTTCCCCAGGGACTGGCACCGGAGGAGTACCGCTTCACGATATGTTTTACCTCTGTTGATGCACACAAGCGCCTTACCATTATTTCATCAAACCCGACGCGCGTTACCGTCAGATAATAACGGAGAGGGCAACGGCGCACTTTATGCTAGCCTGATCTATTCACCAACTTTTAATGTTTTAACCGCGGATTACACGGATTACGCTGATTCGCATTGTTTAATCCGCCCAATCCGCGCAATCTGCGGTTTCATATGTTTGGCCGTTTAAATTGCTCTTTTCTTCGTCTGATGAATAATCCAGTCTAGCCCGACTTTCGCTATTCGACCCCTAAATTGAGAAAGTTTGGGGTAGTTTGGGTCACAAGGCGTTGCAAATCAAGCAAAGGATTTTCGAAACGGCTTGTAGTGAAGACCTACCCTGTTGCGTAGCGTGCGGCGAAATGCCAGAATGCGCGCATGTTTCTAAGAAAAACTAATCGGCACAAGGATGGCAAAGACCACCGTTACTATAGCATTGCGGAAAGTC